>NZ_JBNHFW010000013.1:0-90009 GCF_059090685.1 Arthrobacter sp. Y3225209 | reverse complement strand
GTCCGGGGCGCCGCGAGCCGGCGTCGCGGCTTTCCTAGTCCTTGCCGGTTCCCGGGCCCATGCGCCGGCTGCGCGAGGCGGCGACCGCGAAACAGAGTGCACCGGCAGTCAGGACCAGGACTGTGACGAGCCGGACGGACCCGAATTTCTCGAACAACCCCGGTGTCAGGATCACGGCCAACGCCCCAAGGAACGATGCACCGATAATGAAGAAAGCCGGGCGGTACTCGCGGGTCGTGGTCATGCCCGCAGCCTATCCGCCCATGCTGGAGCCGGCGAATCTCCTGCCCCCGGTCCGGGCACGCACCGGGCGCTCGTGCTGGCGCACGTGCCCGCGGCCGCCCCTGCCGCCGCGTCAGTAGCCGCCCCTGCCGCCGCGTCAGTACCCGTCGGAAGTTCTGCGCTTCAGATACCTGCCGGCATAACCCGCCAGGAGCGCCGTCGCGATTCCGCTCAGGAGGCTGAGCCCGATACCGATGAAAAGGAGTGCGAGAGCCGATCCCCCGCCCGGAAGCACCAGGGCGGCTGCGGCGGCGGTGAAGATACCGGCTCCCATTCCGGCCGCCGAAGCCGGAGACCTTCGCGAACGTCCCGGGCGTACCGTGTCCTGCACCAGCAATCCTATGGCCGCGCCAAGAAAGCTGACCAGTGCGGCGCCCGCACCAACAAGCGCGCCCGTGACCGCATAGACCACCGCCACTCCCGGCCACGACGTCCCGGAACTCCAGCCCGCAAAGACGGGGTCGGAACGTGCCTGGAATTCGGACGCTATGCTCACCGCTGCTCCCGCCAGGCCGCCTGATACGGTTCCGCACAGCAGCATCGCGAGACCGAGCAGGCCTAAGAGCTTCCCCACCCTCATATCTCCACCTTCCCCCGGGTGCCAACACTAGCCGCGTACGCAGCCGGGACCCGATGCGTGCCGTTCCGAAAACTGTCCAACATTCCAGCACCCCGCCGCGTCAGACCAAGCAAGCAGTCATGGCGGCATGGGCCCGTATGCCGGGATCCCGGCGCGTTTCCACCTCAAGCACCTCGAACCCCGCTTCGGCTAGTAACTGTCCCATCGCTTCGACGGACCAGTAATAAGCAGTGCTCACGGCATGCGGAAAAGGTGTCCCGGGAGGTCCGTCGAAGAATCCGATGAGAATCCGTCCGCCCCGGACCAGGGCGCGCCCCATCTCCGCGAACACCAAAGCGAGCTCGTCGGGCGGGACATGAATGAGCGAATACCAGGCCAGCACGCCGTGCAATGAATCATCAGGGACGCCCATCTGGCGGAACGAGGCGACGCGAAAAGGCACACCGGGAAAACGCAGGCGGGCACTGTGAATGAATTCGGGGACAAAATCGATCCCCTGGACCATCGTTCCGCCCCGGTGGAGGAAGTCGGTCCACTGGCCGGGCCCGCACCCGGCGTCCACTACCCGGCCCTCAATATCTGCTGCCCAATCGCCGATGCGCTGCCGATCCAGCTCGTGCGTATCCCCGATGGATCCCAGCAGACTGGTGTATTCGGCCGCCCGCGCCCCATACGCCGATCGGGTGGATTCATCACTGCCCATGCCGTTGAGCCTAGCGGGCAGCTGACGGCGCGCCCCGGAACTCAGGAAAGCCGCTCCGAAACCGATACGACGACGTCGTCGCCGATGTCCTTCCCGATCTTCTTCCGCAGCTTGGCGCTGACCGAGAGCATGTGGCCTCCGGTGCCGGTAGGCATCAGGGCCGCGCGTACCGGTTCCCCGTCCACCGTTGCAGCGACCTTGACGGCCTTGCCCGTGCCGAACAGATTCTTGGAGTCCGGGATTTCGACGCAGGACCAGACATCACCCTTGATATGCATGCCGATCGGAGCCGTGAAGTGCAGATCCATCGGTCCTGTCTCAGTGCTCATAAGCCCCCCTGCGGTTGGAACCGCCGCCTGTAAGCGCCGTGGCGGCGCCCCGGCGTCGGCCGACGTTTCTGATGTGCTAGCCCAACAGTGCTGCTGTCCATATCTTCTGATGGACATGAACATAGTCCGTGGCTGCCCGCCAGTGTTCCCCGTGGCCCTGAACGTACATGGATCCCCAGGGTTCACGGCCCGTGGCGTGCGAAGACTCCAGCAGGTGGTGCATGGCCGCAGCGCGCTGGTGCATTGCTTCCGGCAACTGCTCCCGAAGGCCTCGTTCCGCCCCGTAACCGTCAACGAACGCAACCAGATTTCCCGCCGCCCGCTCCGGTGTCAACGTCGTGTCTGAGAGCGTAAACGCCTGGGCAGCATAGGCGAGATCCCATAGTCGCGTGCTGGGTGCGGCAGCATCCCAGTCAATGAACACCCAGCGGTCACCGATAAGGAGGTTCCAAGGAGCCAGATCGTTATGACAGACCAGGTTGTTTCCCGGGGCCGGGATTGCTCCGGCCCATTTCGCTTCAGGGGAGGGCACGAACGTTTCGCTCGCATCATGGATGGCACGGACCATTGCTCCAACCCGGCGAAGCTCCGCCTGCGTGAGCCGAGGCGATTCGAGGGCAAGCCGTCCGGGTATGAATTCGGTGATTTGCCGGCCCTGCTCATCCCTGCCCAGAACCGCGGGGACGTCTACGCCGGCCTTCCGGACCGCGGTCATGAGTTCGAATACGTGTGGCGTCGATTCTGTCCACGGCTTTCGGACCGTATTCCCAATCCGCACAACGGCGGCCGCGACGTTGCCGCCTTCGAGTAGTTGCTCCCCATCCATCACCCGATGCTAGCCGTCACTCCTCCAGGGAATGCCCTGGACACACGGCGTTCAGCACCCTGCCTCCGGCAGAGCCATAGCCGCGCGCCGCACGTAATCCAGCCGTTCGTGGAATCCCTTCGGAAGCTGGGCCGGCAATTCGCTGACCGGGAACCAGCGGACGGCCTCGCTTTCATCGCTCACAGTGGTTACGGCATCCGGGCTGATGACCGCAGCGAACCCCACGTCCCAATGTGCTGAACAGGTGAAACCGCCCTGCAACTCGTGCCGGTCGAGATCAATGATTGCCGGCGAGAGCAGGGCAAGAGCGCCAAGTCCGGATTCCTCGCGGGCCTCCCTTTGGGCGGCTTCGGCCACCGTTGCGTCTTCCGGCTCGATATGGCCGCCGAACTGCACCCAGAAGCGGCCCTTGCGGTGGAAACACAGGAGAACGTGCTCGAATCCGGGTGAAAAGACGAAGCAGGACCCGGTGACATGTTCCGGGCCGCCATCCTTGCGTAGCGCGGCGTCTCCCATTGCATTCAGGAAGCGCAGATACGCTTCTTTCTGCTTTGAATCGGGAAGGGTCCGCAGATGGGTAAGTAGATCTTCGAGGGGCATACTGTCATTTTGCCGCACACGGCAATGAGTCACTGAGCAGCAGAGTTTCGGCTCAACCGCTCCGAAGCGGATACAGCGACATCGCCGATCACCCGATAGGTCATGCAGGGAGGGGCGGGGCCATGGAACGGTAGCTGTGCCCCGTTGGCGTAGTGATCTCCACAGTATGCCGTTCCGGGAAACGGCCGGTCGGCAGACGGGCGGCGGACTCCATCACCGCCGCTGTCCAACCTGGGGATTCTTTCGCCTGATTGCAGGCTTCACACAAACCCTGCAGATTAGCTGTATCCGTACTTCCGCCAGACCTGTGTGCCCTGATGTGGTCGCGGTGGCGGATAGGTGCGCTGCACCACGGTGTCCGGCAGAACTGATCCCGTGTTTCAATAAACCGGGCAAGGGATTCCGGAGCATAACGCGCCTTGGAATCCATTGCCACGAGGTCGCCGGAACCGGGCGCGGTGTACAGCCGCCGGAGCCAAAGACCTGCCGGACCGGCAACTTCCGCGGCGACGTCCCGCGGGTGAGATGCCGTATTGTCCGGCAGTGACGGTGCGGCTCTGTCTCCCAGAGACGCTGCGCCCCTGTCTCCCAGAGGCGCTGCGGAACTGCCTCCCAGAGGCGCTGCGGAACTGCCTCCCGGCATGACTCCCGGATTGCTGTCTCCACTGGATGCCGCCAAGGCTGCGGCAGTCCGTGCCCATCCGGCAGGAACGATCCCGTATCCCTGCAGATGCGCAGGCTCGCCGGATCCGCTGAGCAGCGTGCGGTCGGTCATCACCAACTGGACTTCCAGCGGAACGCGGTCAGCCCTGGCCTGCCCGGTGATCCGTTCCACCATGGTGTCGGCCATGATCTGTCCGCGGCCCCTCGTATCACCACGCGCCCGCAGCGAATCTGCGGCACGGCTTAGCGCGGCGTAGACGGCGACGCCTTGGGCGACAGGCAGCAGGCCGGTCAGATACGTCATCGTGTCCGGTGCGGGCCGGCAGGAGACATACCGGTCCGCCGCTGCTTTGGCCGCCCGGCGCACCAAGGCCTGCTGGTCGATGCGGTAGGTGAGTTTACGGATCCGGGCAATCAGGCGCCGGTCGCCAAGTCCTTCCAGCAGGGCCGGGTCCCCGGCCACTTCCCGGTCCACGGTGCTGCGGTCTTCCACCGACAGGCAGGCGGTTTCGCGCACGATCAGGGTGGCCCGCCATTCACTGATGATCCCCTCGGACAATGCCCGCAGCGTGCAGGGCATTTCCTTCCCGAGGGCATTGGCGAAGCCCAGGATCCGCCCGCCCCGCGCCGGTGATTCCCGCCGGGCCAGCGCAAGCTGGGCGGCAACTCCCCTGCCCTGATGCTCCGGCGGAATCCCGGCCTGCGCATGCGCACCGCGCACGGAGGCGTCAAGCGCGACGGCGATCCGGGCCTGTGCGGCGCTGGCGGCCGCCTTAAGTTCTTCCAGGAGGCGAAGGCGATCCACCAGCCCTGCATCAGTCTCCTCGGCGACAGCCGTGAGGAAAGCGCGATTCGACAATCTGCCGATCCATGCCGAAACAGTGGCCGGAGAGGCCTCAGCATCGGTCAGGGGCCTGGCATTTGGTGCTGGGAACGGGGCGCGGGATGGCTGGGAAACTTCCGCGGCGTGGGTCGATAATTCGAACATGTGTTCGAGTTTATGGTTCGATCACGACGCTGGGAACACGAAACTGTCCCCTGTGGGTAAGTCGTGGCCGCCGCGCGCCTGTGGAGGACGGGCCGCACCTTGGAGCGGCCACGCCACCCGGATCGCCCCTACTCCCCCGCCCGCTACAACCCCGGCACCTGGCACGGGCACCCGGTCCCGGCTCCGCCAGCCCGGCTCCGCCAGCCCGGCACCCGGCACCCGGTCCCGGCTCCGCCAGCCCGGCACCCGACACCCGGCCCCGACAGCCCGGCACCCGGCACCGCACCCGGCACCGCCCCCGACACCCGGCGCCCCAGCCCCTACACCCGCCGGCCCCTACTGCGGATCCTGCGTCACCAGCCATTCTTGTGCCCCGGCCCCGGCAGCACCCATGGACTCGACCACCGGAATGGTCCGCGCCCGCACCGCTTCCCGCTGCGCCGACGACGCACACTCGCCCTGCGGCAGATCGGCGGCCACGGAACACCAGCGGTAGGGGTCGCGCACAATGACCGACGGGGCCCAGGCCAGATCGCTCACGGTCCATGCGCCGTCGTCGTCGCGGGCAAACTGGGCCCGCACGATCAGGCCTTCGTTGTTCACGTCGTACCAGGGCGAAAGCTCCGTCACTGCGTTGCCCAGCCCGTACACAATCCACGTGCCGTTGTAGTTTTCGATCGGCAGCACCGAGTGCGTGTGGTGGCCGTAGATAAAGTCGAACTCCCCGCTGTCCGCCAGGGCATGCGCCGTTTCCACCTGCTGGGTGTTGGGAGCCGAGGCATATTCGTCTCCGGCGTGGATGGCACCCACAACGACGTCGGCGCCCTGATCGCGTGCGGTCCGCGCCTTGGCGATCATCATGCCGGCGTCGAGCATATCCACCTGCCAGGGATACTCGGCCTGAAGCCCGTTCAACCCATAGGTCGCCTCGATGACGGCCACGCTGCCGCCTTCCGCTGGAAGGATCATTGGTTTGCCCGCATCGGCCTCCGACGCGTAGGACCCGGTGTGCTCCAGGCCCAGCGAATCCAGCACCCCCAAGGTCCGGTTCAGTCCCGCCGTGCCGGCATCCATTGTGTGGTTGCTCGCCGTAGTACAGGCCTGGTACCCCGCAGAGGCGGCAGCGGTGAGGATCTGTGGCGGAACGTTGAACATGGGGTAGCCGGCGTAGGGACCGTCCGGTTCCGCCACCGGGGTCTCCATATGGCACACCGCCAGATCGGACGCCGCAATATAGGCCTCCTGCCCGGCCAGCAGCGGTTCAAAATCCAGCGGACCCTTGCCGGTAGCCGCAGCGTCCGCCGCTGCCTGGTCCCACAGCTGTGGGTGGACCAGCAGATCCCCGGCCAGCATCAGCGAAAAGCAGTTTGCCGCCGGGCACGCCGGTCCCTTGCCGGGAATGGACGGGTCAGCGGTAGGCGAGGGCGGGGTCGGGGCAACCGACGACGACGGCGCCCTGCCGGATGGCTCTCCCGCACCGTCGGGCTCCGGCGCTCCCATGCAGCCGGCCAGCACCAGTGCCAGCAGGAGCGTTCCTGTCACCGTTGATCTGACCGAACGGCCCGGCGCCCCCGTACCCAACCTGCGTTTCATGTCTTCCCCCACGGAATCAGCCCCAGGCCTGCGACTGCCGGCGGCGGGGAATCGGACTGATCCTACGCCACGGTCACATTGGTTTGGACCGGCCCGCTGTGCCAGTCTTGGGGCTTATGGACAACCCTTTCCTTTCCGCCAGCAGCCTCCCCTATCAGCTTCCCCCGTTTGAGCAGGTCTCCGAAGATGATTTCCTGCCTGCATTCGACGCCGGCATCCGGGAACACGCTGAACAGATCCGGGCCATTGCGGGCAACCCCCAGGCCCCTGATTTCGACAACACCATCGCAGCACTCGAGTCCTCCGGGCAGGCACTTGGACGCACCGCCGTCGTGTTCTTCACTCTGTGCGCCGCCCATGCCACCGACGGAGTGCAGCGCATCCAGCAGGAGATCAGCCCGAAGCTCGCCGCCCACGAGGACGCCATCTACCTCAACCGCGCCCTCTTCGAGCGCGTACAGGCGGTTGCCGGGCAGGAGACGGGCTTGAACGAGGAACAGGCACGCCTGGTCTCCGAGTACCGCCGCCGCTTCGTCCGCGCCGGGGCGGAGCTCGACGACGCCGGGCAGGCGCGTATGCGCGAACTGAACGCACGGCTGTCGGAGCTCTCCACGGACTTTTCCCAGCGGCTGCTCAGGGACACCAACGATTCGGCCCTGGTGGTGGAGTCCGCCGCTGAGCTGGACGGCCTGCCGGATGACGACATCGCCGCAGCAGCGGCGGCCGCCGACGCCGCAGGGCACCCAGGCAAGTACCTGCTGTCCCTGGTGCTTCCCACCCCGCAGCCGGCGCTTTCCGCACTGACCAACCGGGAAACCCGGCGCCGTCTGCACACCGCTTCACTCCAGCGCGGATTCCGGGCCAACGGCAACAACACCCTGTCCATCGCCGCGGAAATGGCGGCTCTTCGGGCGGAGAAGGCAGCCCTGCTTGGGTTTGCGAACCACGCGGAGTACGCCACGGATGACCAGACCGCACCGTCCCTCGCCGCCATCCACGAGATGCTGGGCAGGCTGGCGCCGGCCGCGGTGCGCAACGCGAAAGCCGAGGCGGAGGAGCTGCGCGAGGCTGCCCGCCGCGACGGGCACGAGCTGGAAGCCTGGGACTGGGCGTACTACTCCGGGCAGGTGCGGAAGGAGAAGTTCGACGTCGACCTCGCCGCCCTGCGCCCTTATTTCGAGCTCGAGCGTGTGCTGCAGGATGGTGTTTTCTACGCCGCCAACCGTCTGTACGGGCTGAGCTTCACCGAGCGCACCGACCTGCCCGGCTACCACCCGGACGTGCGGGTCTGGGAAGTAAAAAATGCCGACGGCACCGGATTGGGCCTGTTCCTGGGTGACTACTACACGCGCGACACCAAAAACGGCGGCGCGTGGATGAATTCCCTGGTGCACCAGTCACGTCTGCTGGATGAGCCGCCTGTGGTCATCAACAACCTGAACATCCCGAAACCGTCGGCCGGGGAACCCACCCTGCTCACCTTCGACGAGGTGGTCACCGCATTCCACGAGTTCGGCCACGCACTGCAGGGACTCTTCTCCGATGTCACCTATCCGCAGTTCTCCGGCACCGCCGTACCGCGGGACTTTGTGGAATACCCTTCCCAGGTCAACGAAATGTGGATGCTTTGGCCGGAGGTCGTCGCCAACTTCGCCCGGCACCACGTCACCGGCGAGCCGCTGCCGCAGGACGTCATCGACAAGGTCCTGGCTGCCGCCGTGTGGGGCGAGGGCTTCGCCACCACGGAGTACCTTGGTGCCACCCTCCTGGACCTGGCCTGGCATGAACTGGCTCCCGGGGAGACGGTTGAGGACCCGGAAGCGTTCGAGGCCCGGGCCCTCGCGGACGCCGGGGTGGACCTGGAGCTGGTTCCGCCGCGTTACCGCACCGGCTACTTCAAGCACATTTTCGCCGGCGGTTACGCGGCTGCGTACTACGCCTACATCTGGAGCGAAGTACTCGACGCCGACACGGTGGAGTGGTTCAAGGAGAACGGTGGCCTGGCCCGGGAGAACGGGGACCGGTTCCGCACCGAACTCCTCTCGAAGGGCAACAGCATTGACCCGCTGCAGGCCTTCCGGAACTTCCGTGGCCGGGATGCAGACATCCAGCCGCTGCTTGAACGCCGCGGACTGGCCTAGTCCCCGGCAGGTCCGCAAAAACGTGCAGGCGGGAACCGCATCCGGTTCCCGCCTGCACGTTTATGCACCCGGACGACGCCGGACCGCTGCTACCAGCCGCGCTCCGCCAGGCGGTGCGGCTGTGGAAGCTCGTCCACGTTGATGCCCACCATGGCTTCGCCCAGTCCGCGCGAGGCTTTGGCTATTTCATCCGGATCGTCGTAGAAGGTAGTGGCCTTCACGATCGCGGCAGCCCGCTGTTCCGGGTTTCCGGATTTGAAGATGCCCGAGCCCACAAACACCCCGTCGGCGCCAAGCTGCATCATCATGGCCGCATCGGCGGGGGTGGCGATTCCACCGGCGGTGAAGAGCACCACGGGAAGTTTGCCCGCGGCGGCCACTTCCTTCACCAGCTCGTAGGGCGCTGCCAGTTCCTTGGCAGCCACATACAGTTCGTCCTCCGGCAGCGAGGAGAGCCGGGCGATCTCCGAGCGGATGACCCGCATGTGCATCGTGGCATTGGAAACGTCTCCGGTGCCGGCTTCGCCCTTCGAACGGATCATCGCGGCGCCCTCGTTGATGCGCCGGAGCGCCTCGCCCAGGTTGGTGGCACCGCAGACAAAGGGAACCGTGAACTTCCACTTGTCGATGTGGTTGGCATAGTCGGCCGGGGTCAGGACCTCGGACTCGTCAATGTAGTCGACGCCCAGGGACTGCAGCACCTGCGCTTCCACGAAATGCCCAATCCGGGCCTTGGCCATCACCGGGATACTGACGGCACTGATAATGCTGTCGATCATGTCCGGATCACTCATCCGGGATACCCCGCCCTGGGCACGGATATCGGCCGGAACCCGTTCCAGCGCCATCACGGCCACGGCACCGGCATCTTCGGCAATCCGGGCCTGTTCAGCGGTGACGACGTCCATAATGACGCCGCCCTTCAGCATTTCGGCCATCCCGCGTTTAACGCGGGTGCCGCCGGTGAGGACGGAGGACTGGGGCTGGCCGGCTTCGTTTGGCATCTGGTTCTCTTCACATAGAGGGCGTTCTGGGACTATGGGATAGAGTACGCGGCACACTCCGGGACCCCGTGTCCCGTGACTTCCCGTGACAGGCAGCCGGGCGGGATTTGACGGCCGGTGGCACAGCGTGATCCGCGGCACAGCTGACACCCGGCATAAAAAATGTGCCGCGACCGGTCCGGCCGCGGCACATCTCAGCGGGATTCCCGCAGGTTTGTGGAACTGATTAAGCAGGGTTTCCCAGGCGCGCCTGTTTGCGCACCGCATGCATGCGCTGGCCGATGGTCACGCAGCTGGCCAGCGTCAGCAGCACCAGGACCACCAGCAGCAGGACCTCGGGCACCCCCAGCCCCACCAGCCCGGTGGCCACGAGCAGCGACACCAGCCGTTCGGCCCGCTCGGCAATACCCACGTTGGCGTTGAAGCCCAGCGATTCCGCCTTCGCGCGGATGTAGGAGACCAGCATGCCGACCACCAGGCACAGGACGGCGGCGATGCCGATCGCGTCGTTGTCGCCACCCGTGAAGAACCAGATGGCTACGCCGGCAAACAGTGCGCCGTCGGCAAACCGGTCCAGCGTTGAGTCGAGGAACCCGCCCCAGCTGCCCTTGCGCTGCTGCTGCCGGGCCATGATCCCGTCAATGACGTCGGAGAAGATGAACACCGTAATGAAGATGGTGCCCCAGAACAGTTCACCCAGCGGGTAGAAGACCAGCCCGCCGATCATCACTCCAAGTGTGCCGGCGATGGTGACCATGTCCGGGGTGACCCGGTGCCGGAGCAGCCAAGTGGCCAGCGGGGTGAAAACGGCAGTGAAGAATCCCCGTGCGTATTTGTTGAGCACGGCTCAGTCCTCGCTGTCCCGGCCGGAGCCGTCCGGCCAGGCTTCGGCAACCTGGCGGCGGACGTCACCCAGGGTCTGGGTGATGGCCTTGGTCTGCGCAATGATCGGCAGGAAGTTCCCGTCTCCGCCCCACCGCGGCACAATGTGCTGGTGCAGGTGCGCGGCAATCCCGGCGCCGCCCGTCTCTCCCTGATTCATGCCCAGGTTGAAGCCGGAGGGACCCGAAACCTTCCGCAGCACACGCATGGCGGTCTGTGTCAGCGCCGCGATTTCCGCTGTCTCCTCCGGATCAATGTCCGTGTAGTCCGGCACATGCCGGTACGGGCAGACCAGCAGGTGGCCGGCGTTGTACGGAAAGAGATTCAGGATGACGAAGGCGTATTTGCCGCGATGGACTATCAGCGATTCCTCGTCCGTCCGCCCGGGGGCAGCGCAGAACGGGCAGGTCTCCTCCGAGGACACCTGCTTCTGCCCGCCCTTGATGTAGGCCAGGCGGTGCGGCGTCCACAGACGCTGGAAGGCGTCGGGAACACCGGGAAGTTCAAACGTGTCCGTTATGTCCGTGTCGTCTGTTTCTGCCATGGTGTCCCGCTGCCCCTACTTGTCCCGGTTCCGGACGGCTTCGACAATCCGCTTGACGGCCTCTTCAACGGGCACGCCGTTGTCCTGGCTGCCGTCACGGAAGCGGAAGGACACCGCGCCCGCCTCGGCGTCGTCGCCTCCGGCAATGAGGACAAACGGGATCTTGTCCTTGGAGGCGGTGCGGATCTTCTTCGGGAAACGGTCGGTGCCGGTATCCACCTGGGCACGGATGCCGTGCGCCTTGAGCTTGTCGACGACGTCGAACATGTAGTCGTTAAACGCTTCGGCTACGGGGATGCCCACCACCTGGACCGGTGCCAGCCAGGCGGGGAACGCTCCGGCGTAGTGCTCGGTGAGCACTGCCATAAACCGTTCCACGGAGCCGAACAGTGCCCGGTGGATCATGACCGGGCGCTGGCGGGTGCCGTCGGCGGCCTGGTATTCAAGTTCGAAGCGTTCGGGCAGGTTGAAGTCCAGCTGGATGGTGGACATCTGCCAGGTGCGGCCAATGGCGTCGCGGGCCTGGACGGAGATCTTCGGGCCGTAGAACGCGGCGCCGCCCGGATCCGGCACCAGGTCCAGGCCGGAGGCTTCGGCTACCTCGGCGAGGGTGCGGGTGGCTTCCTCCCAGACCTCATCCGAGCCGACGTACTTCTCGGGGTCCTTGGTGGAGAGCTCCAGGTAGAAGTCATCCAGACCGTAGTCCTTGAGCAGGTCCAGCACAAAGTTCAGGGTGGTGGTCAGTTCGTCCTTCATCTGCTCGCGGGTGCAGTAGATGTGGGCGTCGTCCTGGGTCATGCCCCGTACGCGGGTCAGGCCGTGGATCACGCCGGACTTCTCGTAGCGGTATACGGAACCGAATTCGAACAGGCGCAGCGGCAGTTCGCGGTAGGACCGTCCGCGCGAGCGGAAGATCAGGTTGTGCATGGGGCAGTTCATCGGCTTCAGGTAGTAGTCCTGGCCGGGCTTGGTGACCTCGCCGGTCTCCGGGTCGGTGACCTCGTCAACGTGCATGGGAGGGAACATGCCGTCGCGGTACCAGTCCAGGTGTCCGGAAACCTCGTACAGGTGGCCCTTGGTGATGTGCGGGGTGTAGACGAATTCGTAGCCGGCTTCGGTGTGGCGCTGGCGGGAGTAGTCCTCCATGGCCTTGCGGATGATGCCGCCCTTGGGGTGGAAAACCGGCAGGCCGGAGCCAAGCTCGTCCGGGAAGGAGAACAGGTCCAGTTCGGTACCCAGCTTGCGGTGGTCGCGGCGCTCGGCCTCGGCCAGGCGCTCCTGGTAGGCCTTCAGCGCGTCCTTGGTGGGCCAGGCCGTGCCGTAGATGCGCTGCAGCTGCTGGTTGTTCTGGTTGCCCAGCCAGTAGGCGGCGGCGGAGCGGGTCAGCGCGAAGGCGTTGGAGATCAGCTTGGTGTTCGGCAGGTGCGGGCCGCGGCAGAGATCACACCAGACGACGTCGCCGGATTTGCGGTCCACGTTGTCGTAGATGGTGATTTCCCCGGCGCCGACCTCGATGTTCGCGCCTTCGCCGGCTTCCTCGGCGCCGTCCTTGGTGCCCAGCAGTTCAAGCTTGTACGGCTCATTGGCCATGGCTTCGCGGGCTTCGTCTTCGGACACCACGCGGCGGACGAATTTCTGGTTCGAGTTGACGATCTTCTGCATCATCTTCTCGAGAGTCTTCAGGTCCTCGGGGGTGAACGGTTCTGCGACGTCGAAGTCGAAGTAGAAGCCGTCCTTGATGTACGGGCCAATGCCCAGCTTGGCGTCGGGGCGCAGCTGCTGCACGGCCTGGGCCATCACGTGGGCGGTGGAGTGGCGCAGGACGTTCAGGCCATCCTCGGAATCGATGGTGACCGATTCCACGACGTCGCCCTGCTCCAGCGGGGTGTCCAGGTCCTTCAGGACCGAGTTCACACGCATCACGACGACGTCGCGGCGTTCGAAGAAGAGCTGCGCACCGGTGGTGCCAGTATCCACCGTGGTCTCTTCGCCGTCGACGATGAGGGTGAACTTCTCTGGCACTGACACGGTTGTCTCCTAGATTTCGTTGTACGGCGTCTTCTGCACGGCCGAACCCGGCCGGCTCCTTCTTTGCGCCCGTACCGATGTTATCCGCTGCGCTTGTGCCCCACCAACATGCCGCGCTGACTGCCCGGCAGGGGAAGCGAGGCAGTGTCCGCCAAATTCCAGGCTTCGAGGGCCTGCAGGCTGATGCCCCGGGGCCCGGTGCGGCGGGTCAGCCCGCGGACCAGCAGCAGCTCGGTGCCGAAGAGCAGCGGACCGGATTTTTCCTGCGCCTCATGGAAGAACGTGCAGTCCACGCAGCCGGTGCCGTCATCAAGGCTGATGAACACCACCCGGCGGCCGCCGCGCATGGGCGGGGTCTGGGTGGCCACCCGGATCCCTGCCACCAGCACTTCGGAGCCGTTGCGCAGATCCATCAGCGCTTCGGCAGGTGTCACCCCCAGACTGCGCAGCAGCGGCCCGTAGCTTTCCATCAGGTGTGCACTCACGTCCACGGAGAGCAGATCCAGTTCGGTGCGGACCTTCTCCCGCAGCCCCGGTTCGGGCAGCTCCCGGTGCAGGTTCGCCAGTTCGGTGTCCCCCAGCGGCAGGGCCAGCTGCCCGGGGATCGGCTCGTACTTCCGGGATGACGAGCGGGCCGGGGCGGCGTCGAGGTAATGGATCAGATCCGCACGGCTGCCCCCGGAGCCGGTTTTTTGACTCAGGGAATCGAAGGCCCCCAGCTGGGCGAGGCGGCGCAGCGTGGGCCGGGAAACCCGTGCCCGGGCACGCAGATCGGCCAGGGAGTCATAGGGCTGCCCGGCGGCAATGCGCCGGAGCTCGACGGCGGAGAGCCCGTAGATCCCGGCCAGGGACAGCCGGATGCCCAGCTTGCCCTGCTCGGTGCGTTCCACCCGGTACTGCTCGCCGCTGCGGTTGATGTCCAGGGGCAGGATGGGAATGCCCATCCGCCGGGCCTCGGCCACCAGCAGCCGGCGCGGATACATCCCCGGATCGTGTTCGAAAATCCCGGCCAGGAACGCTTCGGGATGGTGTGCCTTCAGCCAGGCCGACTGATAGGTGGGCACCGCGAAGGCCGCCCCGTGGGCCTTGCAGAAACCGAAGCTGCCAAAAGCCTTCAGGGTGTCCCACACCTTATTGATGGTCTCAGGCGTGTAACCGCGCTCTGCAGCCTTGCTGCGGAAGTACTCCTCCACCCCCGGCTCCGCTGCTTCATTGCCCAGCAGCCGGCGCAGTTCATCAGCCTTGGCCAGCCCGCAACCGGTAAAAACGTTCAGGGTCCGCAGCACCTGTTCGTGGAAGACGGTGACGCCGTGCGTTTCCGCCAGCACCGGGCGCAGCGCCTCGTGCGGGTACACCTCGGGCGAGAACCCGTGCCGGTATTCCAGGAACGGCCGGACCATGTCGGATTTCATCGGTCCGGGCCGGAACAGGGAAATGTCGATAATCAGGTCGTTGAATTCCCGCGGTGCCATCTTTCCCACCAGTTCGCGCTGGCCAGGGGATTCAATCTGGAAGCAGCCCAGGGTGTGCGTACTGCGGATGAGCTCATAGGTGGGTTCGTCGTCGAACGGCACCGCGTCCAGGTTGATCCGGCCGTCGGCTTCGATGAACTCAGGATCCGGGCTGCCGGGGCCCTCCCGGTGTGCGCCGGCGGCAATGACTTCCTCCCGGGAGGAATGCACCCGGACCACTTCGCGGACGGCGAAGGCCATGGCACTTTGCATCCGCACCCCGAGGACGTCCAGCTTGAGCATGCCCATCGGGTCCATGTCGTGCTTGTCGAACTGGGACATGGGCAGGCCCAACCCGCTGGGCTGCACGGGGGTACGGTCCAGCAGCGACTTATCCCCCAGGATCACCCCGCACGGATGCATGGAGATGTGCCGGGGAAGGCGGTCCAGGCGTTCGGTGAGGTCCACCAGCAGGTCCAGTTGCCGGTTCTTTTCCACCTGCCCGGAGAATTCACGCAGTTCCGGCTTTTCGGCGAGCGCCTCACGGAAGTTGCGCGCCGAGAAGCGCCACAGCTGCTTGGCCACGGCACCGATGTCCTCTTCGTGCATGCCCAGCGCCAGTCCGGCGTCGCGCACGGCGCCGCGTGCCCGGTACCCGTTCTGCATGCTCATCAGGGTTACCCGTTCGGAGCCGAAGCGTTCAAAGATGCGGTGGTAGACGTTATGCCGTTCGGCGCTCTCCACGTCAATGTCGATGTCCGGCAGGGTGGAGCGGTCCCGGGACAGGAAACGTTCAAAGATCAGGTCATGGTCCAGCGGATTCACATGGCTGACGCCCAGCAGATAGTTCACCAGCGACGAGGCTCCCGAACCGCGTGCCGCCGCGCGCACCCCCATGCCGGTGATCATGGCCGAGACTTCGGCAACCGTCAGGAAGTAGGAGGCGAAGCCCAGGCGGTCAATAATGCCCAGCTCATGGTCAAGCCGGTGCCGCATCTCCGCTTCGGCAACCGAGTCCCGTGACCTCAGCCGGCGGGTGATCCCGGCTTCGCACCGCTGGCGCAGTTCCTGCATGGGTTCTATCTCTATGCCGATGACCGAGGCTTCGGGTACTACGGGCTGCTTCCAGCCCATATCCCCCACCGGGTCCATCCGGCAGCGGTCCGCGAGCGCCGCAGTGTCGGCGAGCATCCGTGCCGCCGAGCCGCAGCCAGCCTCGGAGCTGATCTCCCGGGCCAGCGCCGTCATCTCCCGTGTCCCCTTGAGCCAGCCCTGCCCGTTGGGCTGTCGGTCCGGCAGCCGGGACAGCGAGGTCAGCGAGCGCGCGGCGTCGAGCACGTCGGCGGTGGCGGCGCCGTCTTCATCCACGTAGCGCACGGCGTTGGTGAGGATGGCCGGTATCCGCATCTCATCGGCCAGACGGAACATCCGTACCGCGTGGGCCAGGCTGAGGTTCTCCCCCGGCGGAGCCAGGTGGGTGACTACTTCCACGGCGAGCGCCCCGGCAGGAATGGCCGCACGCCAGTGTCCGAACAGGGTACGCGCGACGGCGTAGCTGCGGCTGCGCATGGCCAGGCCGACGTCGGACTGCGGGCCCACCAGGACGGTGAGCAGGGGTTCGCCCTCCTGCCCGGAAGCTGCAGGCGCCGTCCGGGAGTCACTGTCTCCGGTATCCGGGCTGCCGCTGACGTACCGGGCCAGCTGTTCCATAGTGACTCCCACGGGTTTGCCGGTCCGTGCCCGGGACGCCGAGGTGGAGGCATGCGCGGCGGAAATCAGCCGGCACAGGGCGCTGTAGCCGGCTCCCCCGTTATGCCCGTGGGCAAGGATCACCACCCTGCCCGTGACAGCGTTCCCACTGTCCAGGACGGCAAGGTCCACCCCGACAATGGGATCTATGCCCGCCTCCATGCAGGCACGCAGGTGCTTGACCGTTCCATACAGCCCGTCCCTGTCGGTGCAGGCCAGGGCGTCGGCGCCGTCCGCTGCCGCGGCGGCTGCCATCTCCTCGGGCCAGGAGACCCCGTAATGCGCGCTGAAGGCCGTAGCCGCGTGCAGATGGATAAAGCTCATGGGCGCATCAGGCACCGTTCTTCATTAGGTACTGCTCTCCGGCATGCATCAGGCATGGTCCTTCATTAGGCACCGTCCTCATCAGGCGCTGTCCTTCAGGGCGTCGTGAATCCGGATCAGGCGCCAGCGGTCAGTGTTGACATGGTGCGAGAGGTCCAGGGTGCGCAGGTCGGAGCGGTCGCTGACCCTCGCCTGGACGCGCCAGATCTCGGTATCCACCAGGCCGGCGCCGCGGCCGCGTTCTGCCCGCATTTCCTCTTCCCACCAGTTGCGGCGTTCATACCAGCGCACGGGGTCAGCTCCCACCTTGTAGGTGCGCCCGCCCCATACCAGCCGCAGTGGCTTACCCGCAGGCGAGCACACCACCTCTATGCCTTCGCTGAAGACACCCATTTCAGCTCCCTTCCCCGACGGACCCACGCACACCGCAGGTGGATCCGCGCCCGTGGCCTCCCACAGGGGACCAACTGGTTATCAACTGCCAACTAATTCGAACATATATTCGAATACTTCCTCTTCAGTGTACGGCTGGGGGCTGACAATCGGCACCGCGTAGTACCGATCCGGTGGCCGGCCCACCCCCGCGGCCCGTTCATCCGCCACAGGTGAAGGGGTTCCGGCAGAAGCGCACCATCCTGGTGCACACTGGTTCCAGATTCCCGCCCACCGATGGAGCACACCTTGGATCCCGATATCCCGTACCGGAACCCGTACGCCACCCCCGCAGAAAACGGGGCCGCGGAAACAGGCCCCGCGGAAACCGAAACCCCGGACCTGTCCGGAACCCAAACGGCACGGCAGCGCTTCAGCAAGGCGGCCATCACCGGCATGGTCATCGTCACGCTCGGCTGGGCCCTGGCACTGATGCCCTTCTACTTTTGGATCCGCAGCTTAGGCAGTGTCAGCGCCGGCGTGGGCGGCGTTCTAAATCTCATCGGCTTCCTCGGTATTACCGCCCTGATTGCCTCCGTGGCAGGCTTCACTGCCTCGCTCCGGGCCGGCAATAAGAAGCTGGCCGCCCGGCTGTACATCATTCCCTCCCTGCTGTGGCAGCTGCCCATGGCTGCGCTGATCGGCTGGGTCCTTTTCCTTCTGTCCACTTACGACGCAACCTAGGCCTCCTCTGCAGCTTCACTGCGCACCGTGGTGGACAGCGGTACTTCCCGGATAAACAGGCACAGCACCAGGGCGGCTGCCACCACGGGCACACTCAGCAGGAAAATCGGCGGCAGGGCGTTGCCGAAAGCAGCAGCAATAAAGTCCTGCGCCGGTGCGGGCAGCCCGCGCAGCATCGCCGGGCTCAGCGAGTTGATGTCCCCGCCCACCGCTGCTCCGGCACCGGCCGGCGCCCCGGCCAGCTCGTTGCCCAGCCGGTGGATAAAGATCGAGCCGAACAGGGCAATACCAAAGGACGCGCCGATCTGGCGGAAATAGTTTGCCGCGGAGATCGCTGCTCCCATGTCCCGCCCGGGCACACTGTTCTGCACTATCAGCACCAGGTTCTGCATCAGCATGCCGATGCCCAGTCCCATCACCAGCATCCCGAGCGCCGTGAAGCTGTAGGGGGTGGTGTCAGAAATCCGCGAGAGCAGCACCAGCCCGGCAATGATCACCGCGCAGCCGAGCACGGGGTAGATCTTGTACCGGCCGGTCCGGGAGATCAGCTGCCCGGTGCCGATGGAGGTGAGCAGCAGGCCGCCCATCATCGGCAGCATCATCAGCCCGGACTGGGTGGCGGTGGCCCGGTTGACCATCTGCAGGAAGGTGGGCAGGTAGGAGATGGTGGAGAACATCGCGATTCCGACGGCGATCCCCACCAGCACGGACAGCAGGAAGTTCCGGCGCCGGAACAGGGCCGGCGGGAGGATGGGTTCGGGAGCACGCCGCTCCACCGGGATAAACGCTCCGACGGCCGCCAGGGTCACGGCGGCCAGGACAAGGATCTGCGGACTGGACCAGGCATACGTGGTCCCGGCCCAGGTGGTCAGCATGATCAGGGCAGCGCTCGCGAGCGCCAGCAGGCCCGCGCCGGCGTAGTCCAGCTTCGGGCGCCTCCCCTTGGGCTTGGGCAGGTGCAGTGAGGTGATAACGACGGCGAGCGCCACCGCTCCGATGGGCAGGTTGATGTAGAACACCCACCGCCAGGACCAGGCATCGGTGATCCAGCCGCCCAGCAGCGGACCGCCCACGGAGGCCAGTCCGAAGGCGGCACCGATCAGGCCCATGTACTTCCCGCGTTCGCGCGGAGAGACCAGATCCCCCAGGATGGCCTGCGCCCCGATCATCAGTCCGCCGCCGCCGATGCCCTGCAGGGCACGGAAGCCGATCAGCTGGCCCATGTTCTGCGCCAGCCCGGACAGGACCGATCCGGTGAGGAAGACCGCAATGGCGAAGATGAAGATGCTCTTGCGGCCAAACAGGTCACCGAGCTTGCCGTAGATCGGCAGGCCTATGGTCGCAGCCAGAATGTAGGCGGTAACCACCCAGGACAGGTGCTCCAGGCCGTTGAGGTCTCCCACAATGGTGGGCAGCGCAGTTGCCACGATGGTCTGGTCCAGGGCAGCCAGCAGCACCGAGAGCAGCAGGCCGGTCAGGACCAGGGCGAGATTGCGCTTGGGTCCGGCCTCTCCCGTTGCCTCCACCCGGTGTTTGGGCACTGCGGGTACCGGACGGTCTGGGATCGCCGCGATACGCGGCGATAACGCTCTATGCGACATAGGGGGTTGGTGCTCCTCGCTGGTTATTCCACGTCCGCTTCCACCCGGGCGGTTTTGGACAGCGGCTGCTGCACAATAAAAAACGTCAGGATGAACGCTGCGGCCAGGAAGGGAACGCCCAGCAGGAAAATGGGTGGCAGGGCTTCCCCGAAGGCGGACTTGACGAAGTCCTGGGCAGCGGCGGGAAGTGCCTTGATCGCGTCCGGACTGATTGAGTTCGCCCCGCCGGACGCCGCATCCCCGGCTCCGGGAGGCGCCGAGGCCAGCTGATCGTTGAGCCGCTTGATGAACAGCGACCCGAACACCGCAATACCCAGCGACGCGCCCAGCTGCCGGAAGTAGTTGGCGGTGGACACCCCGGTGCCCATGTCATTGGGCGGAACACTGTTCTGCACAATGAGTACGGTGTTCTGCATCAGCGCGCCGATGCCGAGTCCAAGGACCAGCATGCCTGCGGCAGTGAACGAATACGGCGTCGTACTGGAAATCCGCGAGAGCATAACCAGCCCGAGGATCATGATTGCCGACCCGAGGATCGGATAGATCTTGTACTTGCCGGTGCGGGAAATCAGCTGCCCGGTACCGATGGACGTGATCAGCAGGCCGGCCGTCATGGGCAGCATCATCAGCCCGGATACAGTGGGGGACGCGCCGTTGACTATCTGCAGGAACGTCGGCAGGTAGGCAATGGAGCCGAACATCGCCACGCCGACAGCCAGTCCCACCAGTGTGCAGATCAGGAAATTGCGGATGGCGAAGAGCCGCAGCGGCAGGATGGGCTCCCGGGCCCGCAGCTCCACGGGGATGAACACCGCCACGCTGACCACAAACACTGCGGCCAGGGTCAGGATGGTGGGCGAGGTCCAGGCGTAGTTGTTCCCGCCCCAGCTGGTCAGCAGCACCAGCGCCGCACTGCCGATGGCCAGCAGGGCGGCGCCGGCGTAATCCAGTGAAATGCCCTTCGCGCTGTTCCGGGGCAGGTGCAGGGCGCCGATGATGACGGCGAGCGCAAGGACCCCGATGGGCAGGTTGATGTAAAACACCCAGCGCCAGGACCAGTTGTCCGTCAGGTACCCGCCCAGCAGCGGCCCGCTGACAGAGGCGATGCCGAAGGCCGCCCCGATCAGGCCCATGTACTTGCCGCGCTCGCGGGCGGACACAATGTCTCCGATGATCGCCTGTGCGCCGATGATGAGCCCGCCGCCGCCCACGCCCTGGATGGCGCGGTAAGTGATCAGCTCGGCCATGCTGTGCGACTGTCCGGACAGTGCCGAGCCGGCCAGAAACACCACAATGGCGAAAATGAAGATGTTCTTGCGTCCCAGCAGGTCACCCAGCTTGCCGTAGATGGGCAGCCCGATGGTGGAGGTCAGCAGATACGCGGTAATCACCCAGGACAGATGGTCCAGTCCGTGCAGGTCCCCCACGATGGTGGGCAGGGCTGTGGACACGATGGTCTGGTCCAGGGCGGCAATCAGCACGGCCAGGATCAGTCCGGTGAAAATGAGGGCGACCCGGCGGCTGGAGTGCTCAGGGGCGCCCTGCCGCCCGGAGGGCAGGTCCGGGGACGCAGGACCGCCTGTCGAAGCACCCGGGGGCGCCGGAGCAGCGGCGGGACGTGCCAGCGTCGCGCCGGAGTGGGCAGCCAGCGATACGGTATTGACCGGGGCGCCCATGGCGCCGGTCATCCCTGCGGCGGGGTGGGCTGCTACTGTTCCGCGGGCGGTAAACCTCTCTGCCATACGCATCTCCTAGGAAATTTCCGCCGGAAGGTGGCAGTCCGGGTTGCCCTTTCCATTCGACGCCCGCGGTGCCGCCAAGTCAACGGTCCGCGGCGGCGTCACCGCTGCGGAAAACGAAGCCGCACGGAGACGGAGCGGCTCCCCGCTGACAGCCTTGTTCCACGCGCACAGCAAGTGCACACTGGGCCTCAATACGGACCGTCATGATGCCGAAGCCCGCACGATCCACGATGTCTTTCGGGGTACGCCATGAACCGCACCATCAGTATTGTTTTTCGCGCGATACCGCTTCTGATGGGCGCTGTCTGCCTGTCCTATGGCCTCTACATTCTGGCCGGGCCCGACGATGCCAGCCATTTTGTCGCCGGACACGTCAACGTCGGGCTGACCGCCATCTGCTATGCACTGTTCACGACGGCCGCCACCATCATCCGGCAGCTCATCAACCGTTACGGGCGCGTGTGGGGGATCATTCTGCCGCTCTCCGGCTATATGGCTGCTGCCGCCGCCATTATCTGGGGCATCATCCTTGCCAACCGGGAGAACACCGCAGCGCACCTGACGGCGGGCTTCGTAGTAATCGGTGTCGGCTTCGTCGCCGCATGCGTCAGCACCGTCGCGGCTGCATCCACGAAATTCACCCTGATCCAATCTGCACAGTTGCTCGATCCGCTGGGCGGACCGCCGGAGGGTGCCCACTCCCGTGCCGCCGGCGCCGCACTGATCGCGGTTCCGGCTGCCGCCGCCATCACCGGTTTTTCCCTGGCTGCCGGCCTGCTGATGCGCGGAGACATTCCCGGATTCGTGGCCGGCCACGTCATGATCGGACTGTCGGTGATCTGCACCGCACTGATCGCCCTGGTGGCGAGCATCGTGCGCCAGATACGCAATGCCTTCAACGACAGCGAGCGTTTGGCCTGGCCCTGGCTTGTGGCTGCCGCGGGAGCCGTCAACCTGCTGCTCGGATTCTTCGTGCTGTTCAGCTCAGGTGAACCCGCCAGGCTGGCCCCGGGATGTGTGCTGATCGGCCTAGGGCTGATCTGCTTCAGTATCCTGTCCAAGGTGCTGCTGCTCGCCCTCGTCTGGCGCCGCTCGTTTGCCCTGGCCAACCGCATCCCGCTGATGCCCATCGGAACAGCGCTCACCTGCCTGTTTTTCGCGGCATTCCTTTTTGAAGCCGCCGGCACGGACCCGGCGTTCTTTGTCCCCGCGCACGTGCTGGTGGGACTCGGAGCCGTCTGTTTTACGCTGTTCTCCATCGTCTCGATCCTCGAAGCGGGAACGGAGTAGCGGCGGCTGTTCGTCCGGCGGCCGGGTCACAGGCTGCCGGATCACAGTTCCGTGGCGGCCTCAGCCTGCCGTGCCGGGGCCAGGCTGCCACGCCAGGTACGGATGGCGGTGCGGACGGTCTCCGGCAGGCCGGCGTCTTCGAACAACCGCTGCAGGCAAAAGCCGTCCAGTACCCCGTGGAAGGCGCCGTCCATACTGGTGCCGTACTCCGCGCAGAGCTTCTCGGACTCCTCTTCCGGATTGGGCCGGCCCGTTGCCGCCGCGAAGGCGTCGGCATTGCGGACGGTTTCAAAGTAGTCCTCACGGATTTCGGCGGGCGTCGCGTCCCCGGCAGTGAGCAGCACCATGGCCGTCATCCCGGTGCGGTCCCGCCCCGCCATGCAGTGGAACAGCACTCCGCCTTCGGGAGCATTGGCCAGCGCTGACAGTACGGCCCCCATACGCTCCGGCAGCCGGGTCAGGTGCGGGAGGTAGTACAGCGGTGTACCCATCAGACCGTTCTCCCAGTACCCCGCCCAGAAGTCCGGATTCTCCTGCAGCCCGTCCAGGTCCACGGCAACCGTGGTGAGCCAGTCCGGGCGGCCCGCGGTGTCCCGCGCGCGCTCGCCGGGCTGCCGGAGGTCGACGACGGTGCGGACGCCCAGCGCGTACAGCCGGTCCCAGCCCTCGGGGCGGATCCAGTCGACGCATTCGGACCGGTAGAGGACACCGTGCGGGGTGCGTGAGCCGTCGAGGCGGCGGCGTCCGCCCAGGTCGCGGAGATTTACCAGGCCGCTGACGGCGCGGTCCGTCCCTACTGCCTCGGGTCCGGCAGAGAAGAGGCTGTCAGGCAAAGTCCATTCCTTCCGCCGGGCGGGGGCGCGTGAGCCAGTACCGGGTGCCGGCCGGATCGCGGGCCACAATGCCCTCGTCCACCAGATAGCGGCGGATGGCCGCGGGATCGGCGGTGTACCCGGCCAGTCGGGCCGTCAGGTCCTTTTCGGACAGCACCGGCCGAAGGCCCGGCTCCGGCGGTACAGCGTGTTCAAAAACCTCCCCGGCCACCAGATGCAGCAATTCGAGCCGGTCGGAGCGTTTGCGCGGGTACGCCTCGATCCTGCCGTTCACCAGGAACCGGCGGGCGGAAGAGTCCGGCGGGCGGACGCCGGCGGCGAGCAGGTCGCGGAAGAGGGACGGCGAGGGCTCCACCCGGTTCTCCCGCACGGTCAGCAGTCCCGCTTTTTGCAGTACCGCCAGCGACTTGGCGTCGGCGGAGGTGAGGTGTGCCGGGTCCAGCGGGGCGCCGTCGTCGGCCGCCAGGACGGCGCGGGCGTACAGGTGCAGCCGGCGCGGGTCCGCGAGCGCCGCGGCAACGGGACGCCAGGCGTTTCCGGCGGCCGGAGTGGTCTGGTTCATGCGCCACAACATACCGCACGCGGCTCAGCCGCCCCGGCCGGAGCTCCTAGCTGCGGCTGAAGGCGTCCAGCTTGCGCTGGGTTTCCATCTGCTGGCGTACCTTGAGTTCGTAGTCCACGAAGGCCTCGATCATGGCCTTGTACGTGCGTTCAACCACGTTGCAGTCGCTGTCCTGATCCTCGGCAGCCTGCCGGACGTGGGCAATCACTTCCTCCATGCGCTTGGGTGACCGTACGGCGTCGTCGTTTTCCTTGAGCCCCCCGGCGAGACGGACCAGCCGTTCCCGCCGCCAGATCAGCGCAACGATTTCCTCATCGATTTCGTCAATTGCTGTCCGGACATCATCTAGCTGTCCCGAAACGGATTTCTGCTCAGCTGTTTCCATGGTTTAAGAGTATCCAGTACCCGCCGGCACCTTGGGCGCAATTGCCGCCCCGCGGCGGGGCTTACCCGTTTTCCGCGCCACAATGCGCATTCCACCGCGTTCAATGGCAGGATCAAAACGTGAACCCCCATGTATCCGTGGTGACCGTAGGCGTACGGGACCTCGAAGTAACTTACGCGTTCTATGCTGCCCGGCTGGGTTGGACGCCGCTGCAGTACGTTCCGGAGGAAGTGCTGTTTTTCCAGGTGAACCACGGCCTGGTGCTGTCCTTCTTCCGCGCCGACCATCTGGCAGCGGAGGCCGGGCCGTTGGGCGATATCCGCGACGCCCCCTTCACCCTGGGCCACAATGTGGAGTCTCCGGCCGATGTGGACGCCGTGCTGGCCAAGGCCGCCGGCGCCGGCGGGCAGATCACCGCGCCGGGAAGCCAGATGAGCTGGGGCGGGTACTCCGGCTACTTCACCGATCCGGACGGCGTGCGCTGGGAGGTCTGCTTTAACCCCGGGCTGACCGTGGGCACCTCCGGGCAGGTCACCCTGGCAGTCCTCGGGCCGGATATGAGCGGCTAGAAGAGCACCTCTTCCACCGTGCCGGCCGGTTCCCCGGGGTGCAGCAGGTATTCCCCGTCGTTGCGGACGTTGCCGACGGCGGGGTGGGCCGGGTGCAGGGCCCAGTCCGACGCCGCCGCATACGCCTGTGACACAACCGCGCCCACCAGCTCCGGGGCATCCCGGCGGGAGGGATCCAGCCAGGCGGCCATCGCGGCCGGCGAGAGCGGCAGCGGCAGCCGGTCATGCAGGTCCGCCAGGTCCCGAAGCACCGGTTCGGTGTGCTCCGCCGGGGGTGAGGCAACGGTCAGGATGGACGTGGAGAGCAGCCACCGCTGGGGATCGGCCTGTCCCCTGGCCGGATCGCGCCACCATTCATAGAGTCCGGCAAAGAAGATGGGCCGCCCGTCCGGCCGCGAGACATAAAACGGGCGGCGGGTTTTACCGGGCCCGGTTTTCCATTCGTAGTATCCGTCCACCGGGACAGCGCAGCGGCGGGCGTCGACGGCGTCGCGGAAGGTCGGTTTCTCCAGCACTGTCTCGGTCCTCGCATTGAAGGCCCGCACCCCCACCGATGCGTCCCTGGCCCAGCCCGGCACCAGACCCCACTTCGCCACGTGCACCTGACGGACCCGCCGGCCGTCCACGAAGCGTTCAAGCACCACGGGCACGTCCGACGTCGGTGCAACGTTCCAGGAGGCACGCAGCTCAAGGTTCGCATCGGCTTCGGCCTCCGCCTCGGCGACCAGGTCCGCTGAAGCCCGGGCCATCACGTATCGTCCGCACATGCCACCAGTCTGCCACCGGGAATGGAGCCGCCCCGAATACTGTTGGAGTAGGCAACCCGATCATTTCAACCGTCAAAAGGAGCACCCCCGTGGCCGCCACAGCCGAAGCCTTCACCCCCGCCGCCGGAACCATCACCATGTTCTCCACCTCCTGGTGCGGATACTGCCGCCGCCTGAAGTCCCAGCTGGACAGCCAGGGCATCGGCTACACAGAGGTGAACATCGAGGACGTCGAGGGAACCGCAGATCTGGTCGAAGCACTGAACGGCGGCAACCAGACGGTCCCGACCGTCATCTTCCCGGACGGCTCCTCCGCCACCAACCCCTCCGCCTCCGAGGTCAAGTCCCGCCTGGGCCTCTAGCGCTCCGCCGCCGCGTTTGGCCCGGTCCCGCGCCGGGCCAGCCGCGAGGTCCACCAGATCCGCTGCCCGATGTCATAGGACAGGGCCGGCACCAGCAGCGAGCGCACCACCAGGGTGTCCAGCAGCACGCCAAAGGCGACGATAAACGCCAGCTGCGCCAGGAACAGTACCGGGATCACGCCCAGCGCCGCGAAGGTTGCCGCCAGCACAATACCGGCGCTGGTAATCACGCTGCCGGTGATCATCAGCCCGCGGATCACCCCTTCCCGGGTGCCGTGGCCAATGCTTTCCTCCCGCACCCGGGTCATCAGGAAGATGTTGTAGTCAACGCCCAGGGCCACCAGGAAGATGAACCCGTACAGGGGCACCGCCGGATCCGCCCCCGGGAAGTGGAAGACGTGGTTGAACACCACGGCGGAAACACCCATGGTCGCCCCGAAGGACAGCAGCACCGTCAGGATCAGCAGGAACGGTGCCAGCAGCGACCGCAGCAGCAGCATCAGCAGGAACAGGATCACCACCAGGACCACCGGGATGATCAGGTTCCGGTCATGGGCGGCCGCGGCATTGGTATCGATAGTGGTCGCCGTGACCCCGCCGATCAGCACATCCCCGATGCCGGCCGTTTTGTCCCGCATCTCGGTCACCGTCTGCTCGGCGGAGTCCGATTCCGCCGATTCGGTCAGTGTCGCCTCCAGCAGGACCTTCCCCTCCACCACCTTCGGCGCGCCTGAGGTACCGGGCACGGGCGAGGCCTGCACGCCGTCGGCCGTCACCGGCAGCGTTCCGGCCGGAGTACCCGTGGCGTTCACCGCCAGTGCATCGACGCCGGGCACCGACAGGACGGTCCGGGCAACAGCGTCCAGTTCACCTTCCGGGGCGACAATCAGCGCGGGGCTGCCGGAGCCGGAAGGGAAGTGCTCACCCAGGACCTGCTGGCCTTCCTTGGCCGCGGTCTCGCCCAGCACAAAGTCGCTCTGCGGCACCCCGGAGGCACGCAGCTGCAGCAGGCCGCCCGCCGCAATCAGCAGCACCAGGGTAGGCACCACCCAGACCCGGCGCGGATGGCCCTTGACCGTGCGGGCCACCCGTGGCCAGAACCCCTTGGCCGAGTTGCCGTCCCGGTCCGGGTGTTCCGAACCGAACGCCGGCCGCCGCGGCCAGAACGCCGCCCGGCCGGTCAGCATCAGCAGTGCCGGCAGCAGCGTCATGGCGGCCAGGAACGCGAAGCCGATGCCGATGGCAGCTACCGGTCCGAGCGCCTTGTTGGAGTTGAGGTCGCTGAGCAGCAGGCACAGCAGGCCGGCCACTACGGTGGCGGCGGAGGCGAGTACCGGCTCGAAGGTTCCCTTCAGGGCCGCCTTGGTAGCATCCCAGCGCCCCTCATGGTCGCGCAGGGATTCCCGGTACCGGGAGACATAAAGCAGTGAATAGTCCGTTGCGGCGCCGATGCCCAGGATGAACAGAATCCCCTGTACCTGCCCGTTCAGGGTCAGCGCCCCGGCCTTGGCCAGGTAAAACACCACCAGGATGGCTGCCGAGAGGGCCAGGATCGAGGTCAGCAGGACCAGGAACGGCAGCAGCGGGGAACGGTAGACCACCACCAGGATCACCAGCACCGCCAGCGCTGCCACCAGCACCAGTGAGGTGTCGATGCCGCCGAAGGCTTCGGTGATGTCCGCCAGCTGCCCGGCCGGCCCGGTCACGTAGCCGTCCAGGCCGGGCGGAATGCCGTCCTTCACCACACTGTTCAGGTTCTCCACGGTGGCCGCAGCGCCGTCGTTGTCCTCCACGGGCACAAAGAGTTCTGCTGCCTTGCCGTCCTCAGAGAACTGCGGCGGGGAGACCTGGCCTGCGACGCCGTCAACCTCCGCCAGGGCGGATGCCCGGCCGGTGACGAACGTCCGGTCCGCTTCGTTCAGGCCGCCGTCGTTGACGTACACCACCACGGCGGGGATGGCGTTGCTGTCCGTGAACTTCTCCTGCAGCTCCGCCACCTGCGTGGATTCGGAGCTGGCCGGCAGGTAGGAGGTCTGGTTGTTATCCGCCACTTCACTGATCTTGCCGAAGTACGGGCCTCCGACGCCGCCGACCGCCAGCCAGGCCAGCACCAGAAGCACCGGCAGCAGGAAAATGCGCCAGCCGGTGCGCGGCCTGCTTCCGGGAGAGTGGCGGGTGCTGCCGGACGCTGTAGGCATGCTGCTGCCGGATGCTGAGGCGTTCATGGGCCGTCCTAGGGCTAGGTGGCACTCCGGGAATATCAGCCGCGGCATGTACACGCTGCAGACCCTTTTCCGCCTTCCATCGTAGGACTGTGCCGTCGACGGCGGCAGTCCCTGCACGGTTGCGCCGGAAGCGGAAGCGTAATTCCCGGCTTCGCTCCGGGCCGGATCGCTTCATAGGATGGAAACCGGGACGCCGGACGTCGGCGCCCCGCCGAACATCGCAGGAGGCAGCACCCCATGGTCCATAAGGTTCAGGCCGTAGTCGTCAAGGAAAAGAACGCCCCCGTCTCGCTGGAGACCATCCTGGTGCCGGATCCCGGCCCCGGGGAAGCGCTCGTGGACATCCTCACCTGCGGTGTCTGCCATACCGATCTGCACTACAAGCAGGGCGCCATCAATGATGACTACCCCTTCCTGCTTGGCCACGAGGCCACCGGCGTGGTTTCCGCCGTCGGCCCCGATGTCACCGAGGTGGCCCCCGGGGACCGCGTGGTGCTGAACTGGCGCGCCGTGTGCGGCGAGTGCCGCGCCTGCCGCAAGGGCGAGCCGCAGTACTGCTTCAACACCGCCAACGCCACCCAGAAGATGACCCTGGAGGACGGCACCGAACTGACGCCGGCCCTGGGCATCGGCGCGTTCGCTGAAAAGACCCTCGTGGCCGCCGGCCAGTGCACCAAGGTGGACGACGACGTCGATCCCGCCGCCGTGGGCCTGCTCGGCTGCGGTGTGATGGCCGGCATCGGCGCAGCCATCAACACCGGCCAGGTGCAGCGCGGTGAATCCGTGGCCGTCATCGGCTGCGGCGGTGTGGGCATTGCCGCCGTCGCCGGCGCCAAGCTGGCCGGAGCCACCACCATCATCGCGGTGGATATCGACCCCGCCAAGGTGGAGATGGCCAAGGCGCAGGGCGCCACGCACGGGATCAATTCCAAGGAAGAGGACCCGGTCGAAGCCATCCGCGCGCTCACCGGCGGTTTCGGCGCCGACGTCGTCATTGACGCTGTCGGCCGTCCGGAAACCTACAAGCAGGCCTTCTACGCCCGTGACCTCGCCGGCCGCGTGGTGCTGGTGGGCGTACCCAACCCGGACATGAAGATCGAACTGCCACTGGCGGACGTCTTCGGCCGCGGCGGCTCGCTGAAGTCCTCCTGGTACGGCGACTGCCTGCCGTCCCGGGACTTCCCCATGCTGGTGGAGCAGTACAAGCTCGGCCGGCTGGACCTGGATGCCTTCGTCACCGAGCGCATCGGCCTGGGCGACATTGAGGAAGCCTTCGCCAAGATGCACGACGGCAAGGTCCTGCGTTCGGTGGTGGAACTCTAATGTTCCGCATCGACAACGTAGTCACCTCCGGCACCTTCTCGCTCGACGGCGGGACATGGGACGTGGATAACAACGTCTGGATTGTCGGTGACGACGCCGAAGTGATCGTCATCGATCCCGCGCACAACATTGACGCGATTGCCGACGCCGTTGGCGACCGTGAGGTCATGGCCATCCTGCTCACGCACGGCCACGATGACCATATCCGCGCGGTGGAACGGGCCCGGGACCGCTTCAGCGCCCCGGTGTTCCTGCATGCCGCGGACCGGATGCTCTGGGACGCGGTGTTCCCGGACGAGGGCCCGGATGACGTGATTGAGGACGGCGATACCTTTGAGGTCGCCGGGCACACCCTGCGCGCCCTGCACACCCCGGGGCACTCCCCCGGATCGGTCTGCTTCTCGCTGGCCGCCGGCGAGGACGTCCCGGAGCCGGTGGTGTTCAGCGGCGACACGCTGTTTAACGGAGGACCCGGCGCCACCGGACGCTCCTACAGCGACTTCCCCACCATCATCGAATCCATCAGGGAGCGCCTGCTGACGCTCCCGGCGGAAACGAAAGTGCTCACCGGGCACGGCGATGCGACGTCGATCGCCGCCGAGGGGCCGCACCTGCAGGAGTGGATCGACCGGGGGCACTAGGACCGGTGTCGCGCCTGTTGCACCGCTGCTGACCGCCCGGAGTTAGGCTTGGGCAATTGAACAACCTGGCCCGCGAGCAGAATCGAGGCAAAGCGATGGATCGCAAAGTGATTAATCGGATAGGCCCGCCGGTATTGTTCCTTGCCGCAGTTTTCATTTATGCGGTGATCCTGGGCGGCCCCGTCAGCCTCGCACAGCTGCTCCTTACCGCTCTGATCATCCTTGCCGCCTGGGCAGTTGCTGCACGCCTCATCACACCGAAGCAGCACCGGGACCCGTAAATACCGGATCCGGAGTGGAAGCATGCCGAAGGCCCGTGCACGCCGCACGGGCCTTCGGCATGTCCCGGCCGTGTCCGGGACTTGATCAAATCCGCAACCCCTTGTATCCGCTTTCACCCCGCAAGAGACTGGGCACATGGCACTGCAGATCAGCCCCGCATTCTGGAACTTCCTCCCCGAGCTGCGTTTCGAGCCCACGCCGCGGCGCATCCGTGCACAATTGGGCGACAACACCGTGGTGGATTCCACCAGTGCGGTACTGGCGTACGAGCCGCGGCGCGTTACGCCCATCTATGCCGTCCCGGCCCGGGACATAGCCGCTGAGCTGGTCGCCACCGATCCCCCGGCGCAGGACCCGCTGGCACAGGTGCCCCCGGACGCGTTAATGGATCCGCGTTACCCGTTCGCCGCGCACACCGCCCCCGGCCAGAGGTTGGATCTGCGTGCCGGATCCCATGACCTGCCGGGCGCAGGCTTCCGTCCGGATGACCTGGATCTTGCCGGCTACGTGCTGCTGGACTTCGACGCGTTCGACCGCTGGCTGGAAGAGGACGAGGAAATCAAGGGCCACCCCCGCGATCCCTTCCACCGGGTGGACGCCCGGCAGTCCTCGCGGAACGTGCGGGTGCACCTGGGCGGACAGCTGCTGGCGGAAACCCGCGAACCGGTCTTCGTGTACGAAACGATGCTGCCGGTGCGCACCTACTTTCCACGGAGCGACGTGGACTGGGATGCCCTGCAACCGTCACTCAAGCAGTCGGTCTGTCCCTACAAGGGAACTGCGACCTACTGGTCCGTGGCCGGGCAGCCGAAGGGCACCGACCTCGCCTGGTCCTATGAGACCGTGTTACCGGATTCGGCGCAGCTCAAGGACCGGGTCTCGTTCTTCGACGAACGCACCGACGTGTACGTGGACGACGCCAAACAGGACATCAATTCCCTGTTCCGCTTCTGAGCCGCGCTACTGCTCCGGTATCAGCCAGGCTGTTCGTTCAACGATGGTGAATCCCAGCCTGGCAAGGTTTCGAATACTTGGCGCTCCAGGAGCTGCGGTAGCAGTCGCCAAGGGGATACCGAGAGCTCTTGCCTGTCGAAGGCGGTGTGCCAGGAGGGCGGCTTGGGCCCCAGTACCTCGAGCAGCTGAAAGGGTGGAAGCACCGCCAAATACCGCCCCCGTGGGGTGTACTGACATGGCAGCTGCGGCGAGGGGCTGGTCGTTGCGGGAGGCGATGAAACCACGGACCATCGGGTGGGCGTGCTCCGCCCGGATCAACTCCCCGATCTCCCTTGACGCGGCGTACCCGGCGTCAAGAAGGTCCAGAAAGAGGCTCGTATCCTTCTTTGTGGAGACCTCGTGGATTTGCCACTCGTCATTATCGGTGCCGTCCAACCGGTTGTTTGTGCTCGGGCATAGGTAGGCAATCGGCCGGGTAGGTGCCGGCGTGTATCCGTCCTTTAGCAGTCGGTCGGTGAGGCTTAGCGATGGCGTTGTTGCGATGAGGGTTGGTTGATGCTGGCCCGGGAACTGTCCGAGGACGTCAGGCAGAGCCATAACAGACTGATCGTCCAGACCCTCGACAGTGTTGAGGAACCCATATTGGTCCCCGGTGGCCATGCTCGCCCGCAGTCCACCATGTAAAAATGATTCGAATCTACCCAACAGTCCTGCGGCCGCGGCTGCAGCCAGCGATAGCGATTTACGCTGGAATATAGCCAACTCCGCAGCTTGAATAGACTCTTCGACGGTATCGGGCATACCCGAAGCCTAACTTCAGCTGATCAACCAAGTGGCCAGAATAGTCGCGGCTCACTGTCCCACCGAAGGATCGTCTTATGCCATCTGGGGTGGATGACAGCTCTTCGCAATCAGGGCGTACCGGACCAGGGCGGTGCAGGCGCGTGAGGGGACGAACGTCTTCATTCCAAGCCTCCCTAAGTTGCGCTCCCGCGCGACCCCCTTACCGTTCGCTGAAGTGAACGGCGCAACTCTTTCGGCGCTTTCCTTCGGTTGAGCACTGGGTGAGGATGCTTGAAGAAGGAGTCCTGAGTGCCCCAATTCTCCTGCCATTCGAATAGGACCCCTACGTATCCAATCGACGTCCTTACCTTGTATCCGCTGAGGCGATTCTCCGTCATCCACCCCTGTCCTGGTGAGATCCATAGACCACCATCAGTGTCGCTGTCGCGCCTCAACTCACGGTGCAGGAGCCAGAGCCCTTCTTCTTTGACGAGGCACATCGATACATCTGGACAATCGTCGGCGCCTGAGAGGAAATTCCGGAGCGTGTCCGGGGTGGGAACCCAGAATCCGCTATTAAGCAGCCAAAGTGTTTTGCAAAGTACCGGGCGAGATTCTTCGTTTGGTTCGACCAGTCTTCCCCATACACTCGGTCGAAGCGGGTACCGCCTGCACGCCATAATCGATTAAGATTCTGGCTGACATAGGCTGCATAGATCTCGTAGGCGCGGTCAAACGGCTGGCTTCGCGTGTCATTACATCGTTTGCATAAAACGAGACCGAATAGTACTTCTTTGGACTTCCGGTGACTACGGACAGTGCGCAGCTCCGAGCTGTCTCCTCCCCATAACAGATCGTCTCCCTGTGCCATGCGTTTGAGGTCAGTCTTCTTGTACTTGTGCTCCCGTGAGTCTGCCGGTCTTCCACACCACCAACAGGTGCCGCTCTGATCGCGCGCTGCCGCCGCGATCGCGGCACTCACCTCGCTATTATCCGGGTGCAGAGAATCGGGAACGAACATGACTTGATTCAAGGCTGTCCTACCAATAGAAGCAAGCTATAGCGACACGCGAGTCCTAGGGTGGTGGCCAGCCCTGGGTAGGTCCGTCGGCCGGTGGCACCGGCTAAGGGATCCTCGTGCGGGCGGTTAGCAGACTTAGACTCCCTAAATGGCGAGCAGCAGCTTCTTCCTCTACACAGGCAGCAACAACATCGCGGCGTCCCGCCAGTTCTACTCCGACCTGATCGGCCTCGAGCAGATCTGGGACGAAGCTGATCACATCGCTTACAGGATCGGCGGCGGAATCCAGTTCTCCATTAGCTACGACTCAACCGCAACCATCAGTGACGAATGGACCTTCCAGCCCGGATGGGCGTTCGGGCTCAGCGTCGAACCCAGACCACGTAGCGCCCGCGCTTCATGGAGCATTCCGTTGTCAACTAAGGCATTCACAAGCACCGTAGCGCGACTGCAGGACGCCGGAATGGAGGCTCTGCAATCTGAACCCTTTTGGGTCGGCTACTGGAGCTATGTGGTCAAGGACCCCATGGGCCAGACTGTCGAACTCACTGACGCCACCACCACTGGCCCCGAGCTGGAGGCACGCTAACCGATCCCTTAGCGTGTACCCCGCAAGAAGCCCTCCATGGCGTAGCCGCCATTTTGCTCCAGTACAGCTCTAGCAATCCCGGCCAGCTTCTGGGGGTCATAGTCCGTCGAAGCTGCCCAGGCCAAGAGCTCCAATGCGGTCTCATCGTTGGGCAGCTGTTCCAGGCGCCGAACAATCCATTTGCCGTTGCCCAACCATTTTTGGTGCCGGAGCAACAGCAGTTCGGCGGATTGGCGGAACACATTCGAGGCGATGGCGAACGTTTCGGCGGGAGAACTGGAACCCAGAAGGTCATCCATTGAACAGCTGAGGTCGTACCTGCGGAGGTCGCGTTCGGCATCAGTTAACGGCATGGGGCCCTGCTGCATGTAAAGGCGCGCCTCATCTTGCCATTGCATGCCGGGCCCGTGGTCGGTCAGTAAGAGTCCCCGGGCACAGACGTCTCCGAGGATGGCACAGCGTATTGACCTTTCCTTCTCGTACCAGAAGGCCAGGCTCTCGGGTGTGTGAATGAAAGCTTCTACGATCCATCCCCGATACCGGATGGTCTCCGCGTAGTTCGCGCCACCAGTTCGATAGAGGATGGCTATGTCAAGGTCCGATGTCGGAGTCGAACAGCCCAATGCTGCGCTGCCACCCAGGATTGATGCTTCCGCTCCGGCATGCATTTCCTCGACATAAGAGCGGGCAATCTTGATTGGATCCATTAGCCCATGATGCCCTACGCCTACAGGCGTTCTTCGACACAGTGCGAGGACACATGTTCCAAAGTGGATCCTCCTATGCGACCGGACGAGCAGACTTCTTCACGCAACCACGGAAGCAGGCCGGAAGGGAGCGGGGGTTGAGGCCGACCGGTACAAATTCACGGAATCCTATCTAGAACGCCGGGCCTGTTGGCGATGCCTGATTAGGATGCATGCATGAGAATGTGCGATACCCACCGCCTCAAGGGGTGGTTCTTTCTACCGGGGACTCCCGCTGACCGTGTCCCGGGGATACTGACCTGGAATCAGGAGGATGGCGCAGACCTTGAGCTCATTGGTGGTTTTTCCCCTCCACCTGACTACAGCCCAGTAAAAGAGGGGCTTTGGGCTGCCGAGCAGTTCGTTGGCGATATGACACCGAGCACGATCTACGGAGAGCTCGATTCCGGGAAGAAGGTGTGTCTTTGGGGTGCTGAGCGCGGCAGCTATAAAGCCGGGATGAAGCACGAAGTGAGGGAAGAGTTTTGGCATGCCTCGTGGTTGTGCATCGGGGCACACATCGCTTCGGCCGATACACAGGTGCTAAGGAAGTGCATGGTCGCACTCGACGACCTCTACTACCTCACGCTTGACGGTCGATTTGGTGCTCCGCATTGGGCCCCCATCGAAGGCGTCGAACAGGCAGGTGAAAAGCAGGAGGACGGCACCTATCTCCTGCCCTACATGCTGCCTGTCATCGGTGGATTTAGGGCCGGTCAAGCGAAGGGGCAGTCAGTCGATACCGTTTACGGAATCCACACCCATGCGACGCGCCCCTGGCTCAGCCCGGCCACGGAAGCCGACCCTGCATTGAAGCTGGAACTTATGACAAAGAGGCGACGGCGCGGTCTGAGCATCGAGCTTTCCGTTGTTGCACAGGCGGCGGTGGCCCCAATTGATGGTTCCACCGCCTCCGCACAGGAGTTGCTACGAAGGACAAAACCCCTACTCGGCCTGATGAGTCTTGCAACTTTCGACTCCAGCGGTTTGGAGTGGATGAGTGCGCAGTCGCTTGATAACGAAAACGTTTCTCTCTTCTGTCATACAGGACACCGAAGCTACCCAGATTCCACCGTTGAATCCGGAGGTCCGGTCTTCACCTTCGATGACGTGCCGCTTAGCTCATTCCTACAAACTTGGGATCGCTTAGCCTCAAAGGAGCAGGCCGTGTATGCCTGGAACCTAGTCGTGGGACTCATTGGCCATTCACCGCTAATGGTTGAGGAGCGGGTAGGTCAGATCCTCGCAGCAGCAGAAGGATTCGACACATGGTGCCTCGATGGCGGTCAAGGTACTTCCTTGAGGAACCGGCTGCTGAGGTTATACGAACAACTACCAGATCAAGCGAAAGCCAAGCTTCAATTCGATGTAGACCGGTGGGCCGACTGGGCAGTCTGGGCGCGGAATCACGTCGCCCACGGTGGAACCAAAAAGCATCGCAACATCAACGATTCTTACCAGCTGACAGTGATCGCCGATTCTGTGCACCTCGTCACGTACCTCGTAGCACTGAAAGAGTTTCAAGTGCCAAGCGATAAGTTGGCGCGAGCCCTCGCCACTCATCCGCGACTCGTGGTTCTGGTCGATCGATGTGCAGAAATCTCCAATCTGCCTCCAATCACACCCGAGCAGAAAGCTGGTTAGACGGGTGATTCGATGGCCCGTAAGCCGGTCCTCTAGTGCAGTTCGTGTACTACGTTTCGCCGCTTATCTCCTTGAAGTAGCGAGCAACAGGCCACCGCTCGAATCCAGACCGCTCGTAGAGCTGACGGGCCGGCGCATGCCCCGGGTCATCGCCTGTTTCGACCATCAGCATTCTCATACCCCGCGATCGAGCTCGAATAATTGAACGTTGCATGAGTGCCCGCCCGAGCCCTTTCCCTTGGTGCGCGGGGTCGACAGCAAGAACATAGACCTCACCCATGCTGTCCACGGAATGAAGCCGCGTGCAGACCCACCCGGCAGGTGAGTTGTCGATGAGAGCGACGTCGATATTCTCCGGCTCCCCGTCGAGGGTCGCTCTAAGATCGTCAGTTTGCCGGCTACGCCAACCTTCGGGGTAGAACGACTCATAGACGAAGGCAGAGACAGCAGGTTTGAGTAACGGGAACACTGGTTCCCATGCCCGCAGTGAGAGGGCCAGCAGTGGCTCGCGGTGTTCGGCGGAATACGGGATAATTTCCATGCGCCAACAATAGCTAGAGGAGGTCAGCGCTGAGAGCGTAAGACTTCCGCAAGCCGATCCCTCAGCGCAACATCAGTACCCTGACAGCTGGGAGCATGCCGGCGGCCGGCTCTGCACACCGCAGCGATAGCCCGGGAACGCGGCGCTCCTTACCCGGGACTGGCCCGGGTATGTCGGATACGCCGCACTGTCGTCGATTAAGCTCATCTATGGTTGATCGGCGCTAGGGTAACGGCATGGGGAAGCAACTGCTGGAAGCCTTCGACGTCGTCAAGTCTTTCCAAGGTCAAGGAAGCGCACCCATAACTCGTGTGCTTCGCGGAATTAGTTTGCAGATACGGCCAGGTGAACTCGTTGCAATAGTAGGGCCCTCCGGGTCAGGGAAATCGACCCTCCTGTATTGTTTAGCCGGGTTGGAAACCTGCACGTCCGGAACCGTGAACCTCTTGGGCGGCCCGATCAACGGAATGTCACATAGCCGGCTGGCTGCCCTGCGGCAGCGATCCGTGGGTTTCGTATTTCAAACCTACAATTTGATCCCGTCGCTGAGTGCGCGCGACAACGTGGCGCTGCCCGCGCGCCTGGCAGGAGACAAAGAAGCACTCTCACGGGTTGACGGGGCCCTGGCAGCCGTCGGCCTGAGCGACCGGGGAAGACATGCACCGGCCCAACTCTCCGGCGGGCAACAACAGAGAGTCGCAATTGCCCGTGTATTAGTCATGGCGCCCCGGATCGTCTTTGCTGACGAACCTACCGGTGCTTTGGATTCTCAGACCGGCGCCGCTGTGCTGGATTTGCTACGCGGCATCGCTGCCGGTGAGCGTTCAGTTGTTCTGGTCACGCATGACCTGGAGGCGGCAGCTTGTGCGGACCGGGTCCTGGTGCTGCGTGACGGCATCATCCATGAAGAACTCCATCACCCGGCCCCCAGGGAAATACTCGAATCCGTGGAACGGGCCAGGCTGGAGTCCGGCAGTACAGAACCTAGGCCGTGACCATGGTTCATCTCGTGCTTTCCGAACTGCGGCATAACCTCAGACTCTGGCTTGGCGCTTTCATCATCATCTCCGCTGCGGCTCTCTTCCTGACCCTGTCCGCAGGGATCATCTCCACAGGACTGACCCTGCGGGGAACAGGTCAGATTAGTGCGAAGGACTTTGAAGGAATCGTAGGGTTTGCAGCCACACCAGCAGCCCTGACTACAGTAACCACGGCGGTGGTCATCACCTCGGTAGCCCAGCTCACCGTCAGCGAACAACGCCACTCGTATGCGTTGTGGCAGCTTGCGGGAGTGCTGCCTCGAAGAGTGACCGGTGTTGTGATGCGGCAGCTGGCCGTAATTTCGCTTCTCGCAGCTACCGCAGGTGTCCTTGCGGGGTGGCCATTGGTTAGCCCTCTGTTCGATTGGTTAGGCGCACGGGTGCCGTCTCTGGCGGGCCTGGATTCCTCCCTATCGCCGGCCGCTGCGGCAACCGTCGTCGCGTTCTCAGTTCTGCTGACTCTTACTGCGGGCCTCAGGCCAGCCCGGGCCGCGGGAAGAACGCCGCCGATCGTGGCGTTGCGTTCCCCTGAAACTCTCCGCGGCGTGGTGAGCGCCGTGCGTTGGATATGGTGCGCACTTTTAGTCTTTGCAGGAGTGGGACTGAGCATGGGGATCCAATCGATCCCGTTGCCCGGGATTGGTTCCAATGGTTTCCTCATCCCTTTCCTGTTCGGATGCGCCGTCGCCTGCGCCGGTCCCGCCGTTGTCCCGCTCGTCCTGAAAAGCTGGACAGCTGCTTTTCCGCCCGCACTCTCGTCAGTCTGGTTCCTGGCCCGCAACGCCAGTCGACACCGCGTTGGGCAAAGCGCGAGCACTGTAGTGCCACTGAGCCTGGGCCTCATTCTTGTATGTTCCTTTATGAGTGTCTTTACGATGTTCCAGCAGGCACTTAGCCTCACCTCCGGGACCCCAGGCCCTCCCGTCGACACTGCAGGAAATCTCCTGATCTACGGGGCCCCTCTGGTCTTGGCCACTTTGGCAGCAGCAGTCACCGTGTTCATGTCCGGGCGGGCCCGGGAGCGTGAGAATGCCCTGGTCCTTGCTGCTGGAGGCACCACGTCGACGATCGTGATCACCGCCATGCTGGAGGCTGTTATTTACACAGCCACGGCGGCCATACTCAGTCTGCTTGTCCTCATTCCTACACTGGCAACTGTCTGGGCCGCCATGAACAGCATGGTTCCGGGCACACAGTTTGTGATCAGTTGGACACCCTGGGCCGCGGTGGCCGGCGCTGGGCTGCTTGCTTTACTCCTCTCGACAGTCATTCCCACCCTCTACTCAACGAGGTCCAGCATTCAGGCGGCGCTTAGCGGCTAAGCCAAAGGGATATTGCCCCTCCCTTTAGTTCCACCACTGCGGCCCAAGAGTTCCTCCGCTTGACGTCCCGTAAGTCGGTAGTTCCTCGCGACGCCTAGCAGCGTCGGACGACGCACCTCAGGATTCATGTTTTAGGGATCCTCAAACAGGCGTCAATGCCCGGCCAGATGACTAGGGAAGCAAAGGGCTGAATCGGAGTATCCGTTAGAACAGCATCACGTGACAGTCAGATATGGTCCAGCACACCATCAGGGGACACGCCCTCGTTCAGCTTCTTCAAAGCTTCTTCTGCTTCCTCGAAGTCTTCGGCAAGTTTCTTCGATCGTTTCGTCAGCTTCAGCTGACCCTTCGAGTCACGGTCGCTCCAGTAGCCACCCTCTAGGCGTTTTGCAGGCGAGCCAGTGGCAGAAAGTACGGCTGACCCGTGGTGAATAGCGCTGCGTCCTCGCACCTCCAGGCGCGGCTTATTCGTATAGAGGTAGTACAGCACCCAGGAGCCGTCTTCTTCAGCCACACGTGCAACCGACGATTTCGAGGTGGACTCATCCGAGATAAGCGTGACAGAGGCGGTGGAGCTCGTCTGCCGAATCACTACGTAGACGGTCTTGGCCGGTGAAGACGTACCGGTCGAGGGATCAGTCCAAAACGACTCGAGAGTGGCCGCCCAGGTACCGCTTAAGTTGCGGCTTACCCCAGGGATCCACTGCACGAGTTTCCACTTCCAAATCCATTTATCCCAGACAAAAAGCAAAATCGTGCATGTAAGCACAGCGATGGAGAAAAATCTTAAAAAACTCGTTTCCGGTGTACCAGTGGTGACCCATGATCCGATGACAAAGACTGCCGCAATAATGACTGCGATTACTCGGATAAGAGCGCCGTTAATCATTTAAACTCCATATAATCCCAAGCGTCGCTCGAGAACTTGTGAATCTGTGCGCGAGTCCACTTCTGGGTAGCGTGGAATAAGAACTTCGACCCGTTTGCTTCCAGCCAGCGATTATCATCCGACTCATCCCGGATCGTGTGGTTGAAGATTTCTGCCAAGCATCCGCGCATGGTACCTCGCCAGGTGTCTCGCTTGAAGTACTCTTCGGGGCAGTTATAGATGAGGCACTCGAGCAGATAAGACGGAACCTCTTCGGTCAGGCCCTTCGAGACGAGCTCATTTTCGAGGCGCTTGAGGATACGCACGGTTTTCTTGTACGAGCCGTTGGTGCGAACGTTCTTGGCTTTGCCTTCCTCAAGCTGGAGCTTTGGGTAGTTCACGATGGATGTTCCATCCTTCTTGAACACTCTTGTGCCCTCGCGATACGTACCGTCTGAGAAATAAAGCTTGTACATGAACGACGGCACCACGTCTGCGTTGACTCGTGCTGAACTCGCATCGACCTCGAATGCAGTTGACCCTGCGGTGACGGAGCCCGGAAACTTCTTTTCGAGAGCTGCAGCCACCTCTTTCCTCAGCTTGTCTGGGCTCCAGGGGCCGGTATATGGATTCCCGGATGGGTGACCCCCCTTGGCAGGATCGTGCTCCTGCCAGTAGCAAACATCTCTGCACTCGACGACGACATCGACGTCGCTGTCCGACTTCACATTCGTGTTATTTGCATACGATCCTTTCGCATAAATTGAAAAATCGTTTCGATATCCGTCAAAGCCATCGTGTTCGTTGATGGCTTCGCGAATCATGCGTTCAGTGCGCTCCTGCTTCTCTTTCTCTGTCGGGCTCGAAGGACCCGTCCATCCGGCTAACTTCTCTTCAGTAATCATCGTGATCCTTCGTACTCACTGTCGAACATCTACTCTGTCAATACTCACATGAGCGTCCGCTTTAACGGCGAACACCGCGGGGCCTCGTTAAGCTGTCTGCCGCCAAGTCCGAGAGAAGAGCGGCGAGATTGACTTACTCCAGCTCAGCGAGAAAGCAATTGCGGATGTTCAGATGCTTCACATTCGTTCAGGTCGGCTACTCCACCCTGGAGTAGCTGCTGCAGCCCAGTTGATGATCGGTAGCTCTTGAAAACGGGAGTGAACGACCGCGCTCCCACAAGTACTTTGGTGGGTTTCCAACAAAAGGAATCAGTGGTACCACGACATTTAATTGCAGGTGTCCAAGTACTCTGCGGTAAGATCGCCCCGTAGCAATTGCCGGCACATTGAATAATCAACGTCAGGAACATAAATGTTCAGTTCAAAAAATCAAGAGCCCGAACCGCAGCGAAACCCTTTGGCGGAAATCGAAACGGCCGATCTGAGGCGCGCCGAGAACGCCAGCGAAATCCTATTCGGCCTAGCCCGCGTCCTGGAGGAATATGGGCAGAATCAGGACGTGACGAAATACGTGCGTTCCGCTGCTGATGCGGTTCGCGATATTACCGATCTCGACACTGAGCGGCGGGATAAGGGCGAGCGGGACAGTGTCTTTGGTGCGTGGGAACACAGCAGTGAAATACGCCGTGCGTTGCGGTTGACGGATAGCTAGACCCTTGCGGGGGGTGCAGGCATTGCGCGACGGCCGCCCCCCCCCCCCAGGTGCAACGGACAGGAGCGGCGACTGCCTGCCGTGGTGCCCTTTGGAAGGAAGTAAAAGAGGTAATAGGGCTAATGCCGACGGAGGATGTAGCGGAGCCACTGCCCCGGCAGATCGCCTTGTAGGCCGCGGAGTGCTGGCGGCCGGCTGTGCCCTGGCGGCCGGCCGCCGGCTGTCCTGATTGTTGGCAACCCTCACCCACGACCTCGGCCACCCCGGCTGCTGCGAACAGGGGGATGGCTCCTGGGGTTGGTGCCTGGTAGCTTGCAAGCGGCGCCACAAAGCTGGCTGTGCCCCGCCCGTAAGCCGGTCCACCACCGCTACGGTTCCAGAGCGCCCACCAACGCCTAAACTCGCTATATCGGCCGCATGAATTCCAGTAAGACTCGCCCACAATAGCGCCCGGTGAGGGCAGCTAAAACGCTACAGCCCTACAGTTGCTGGGGGTCTCCCTGCCTCCAGACACACCCTGCGGACCCTTAGCGGCAGGGCCCCTGTCAGCCGCGGAGGAAGGTCAGCCGTTGCTTTCGGCAATCTGGATAAGGTTGCCCACGGTGTCGGAGAAAACCGCCGTCGTCACCGGTCCCATCCGGGTGGGCGGCTGCGTGAAAGCCACGCCCAGGTCCGACAGCCGCTGATATTCATCCTCCACGCTGTCCACGGCGAAAGACGTGAACGGGATCCCGTCCGCTGCGAGGGCCTCCATGAACGGTGCGACGGCGGGATGCCCGGCCGGCTCGAGCAGCAGTTCCACCCCGCCGTCCTCCCCCGGCACCCCCACGGTCAGCCAGCGCGCCCCGCCCGCCGGCACGTCCTGCCGCGGTTCGAAGCCCAGCACACGGGTGCAAAAATCCAGTGCCCTGTCCTGGTCGTCTACAAAAATGCTGGTCACTACAATCCTCATGTATGTTCCCTGCCTGTTCGGGTTTTCGGGGCCGGCTGGCCGGCGGATCCGGGTGTGCACGGCCAGTATCCGGCTTCGCACGCAAAGGCGGGAGGGTGGACGGCGGGTAATGTAGTTCGGCGCAGCCTAGTCCAGCCCCTCGAAAACATCACCGAGCACCGGCGCCCCCGGTGGCCGCGGCGGCCATGCGATGACCAGCGGCTCTGCCCCCGACGTCCGCGTCCACCCCGCGTCCTCCTGCGCGTCCGAAGGCACGCCCGGGGACACTGCGTAGCGTTGGGTGCGGTGTTCCATCAGCCCTGCCACCACCCGCCCCGCGACGCTTCGGACGTCCACCTCGATCCCGATCAGCTCGTCCGGGACCGGACGCAGGTCATACACGCGGGCCTCGTTCCAGGGCTCCAGGCCGTGCCGGATACGGCCGCGGTTCCAGCGTTCCCAAGTGGAGCGCCGCATGGCGCCGTGCAGCAACCGCCGCAGCCCCGGTCCGCCGTCGGTACGCAACAGCTCGAAGGCTGCGTCGGTGGCAGCGCCGACGGCAATGTGATCGGGATGACCGGTGATCCCATCCGGACCAAAGGTAGCCACGACGTCGGGCCGTTCCTGCGCCAGGATCCCGCCGATGCGTTCCACCAGCTCGGTGCGCGGGACATCGCTGAGCGTCCCGTCGTCGTAATCCAGCCATTCGTGGCGGTCCGGAGGGCGGCCGTGCGCGGTCCACGCGGCCTCCATTTCCCGGCGCCGGACCTGGCCAAGCGGCTCATTCAGGGGAGGATAGGCAGGGTCTACTCCTCCTGCACCGCCGTCGGTCGCGTGGATGAGGACAAACCGGAAACCCGGATCGCGTTCATGCAGCGCCACCGTTCCAGCGAGTCCGTACGCGTCATCGTCGGGATGGGCGACGACGAGGGCAAGAACATGGGAACCACCCATGCCGGCACCTCCTGCAGTCCGCGGTTCCGCCACCGTTCCAGCCTAGGACTTCCTCCGCAGTCCGGCAGGGGTTTCCCGAAACCGGTTCGGGTATTCCGTTGCGTCGGGAGCTAGGCTGGACTGCCATGGAGTGGTTCAGCGCCGGGGGCGATGAATTCGCGCGGCAGGTGCTGCAGCGCGGAATCGCCGCCGTCTTCCTGATCGGGTTCCTGAACGCGGCCTTCCAGTTTCCGGCCCTGCTGGGGGAACGCGGCCTGCTGCCCGCTCCCCTGTACCTGGACCGGATCAGGGGCCGCGGTATTCCCACACTTTTCCATTGGCGCTACTCGGACCGTCTCCTGCTCACTGTGGCCTGGTCCGGGGCTGCGGTCTCCGCCCTGCTGGTGGCCGGAGTGCCGCAGTCCGGGCCGTGGTGGCTGCCGATGGCGGCTTTCCTGCTGATCTGGGGGCTCTACCTGTCCATTGTGAACATCGGCCAGACCTTTTACGGCTTCGGCTGGGAATCACTGCTGCTGGAGGCGGGATTCCTGGCTGCGTTCCTTGGGTCAAACGACGTCGCAGCACCGGTGACGGTGCTCTGGCTGTTCCGCTGGCTCGTCTTCCGGCTGGAATTCGGCGCCGGGCTGATCAAACTGCGCGGCGATAGGGTCTGGCGGGACCTTACCGCCCTGTACTACCACCACGAGACCCAGCCCATGCCGAACCCGGCCAGCTGGTTCTTCCACCACCTGCCCAGGCCCCTGCATCGGATCGAGGTGCTCGGCAATCACTTCGCCCAGCTGGTGGTGCCCTTCTTCCTGTTCTTCCCGCAGCCGGTGGCCTCGGTTGCCGCTGCCGTCATCATCCTCACCCAGCTGTGGCTGGTGGCATCCGGCAACTTCGCGTGGCTGAACGTGCTGACCATCCTGCTGGCCTGTACGGCGGTCAGCGATTCCACCGTCCAGGCACTGCTGCCGTGGGCGCAGTTCGGTTCACCGGACCCCGCAGCCACACCGGCGGTGTTCGTCGTCGTGGTGCTCGCCGCCACTGCAGCGGTGCTCTACTGGGCCTGGGCACCGCTGAAGAATCTCTTCAGCCGCAACCAGCTGATGAATGCCAGTTTCAACCGCTGGCACCTTTCCAATGCCTATGGTGCCTTCGGCAGCATCACCCGGCACCGCAACGAGGTGGTCATTGAGGGCACCAATGACCCGCCGGGACCCGGCGCCCGCTGGCGCGAGTATGAATTCCGGGGCAAGCCCGGGGATCCGCACCGGCTGCCCCGCCAGTTCGCGCCCTATCACCTGCGCCTGGACTGGATGATGTGGTTCCTGGCCCTGGGTTCCTACGGCGCCTGGTTTCCCGAACTTCTCCGGAAGCTGCTCGCCGGGGACGCACGGACCCTGCGCCTGTTGCGCAGGGACCCGTTCAACGGCGAACCGCCCCGCTGGATCCGGGCGCAGATGTACCGCTACCGTTACTCCACTGCCGCGGAACACCGCAGCGAGGGTGTCTGGTGGGTGCGCGAACCGGCCGGGATCCTGGTGGATCCGATCGAAGGTCCGGGGCCGGTCAGGCGCCGACCTCCGGCTTGGTAAGAACCGTGTGCGTGGCGTGGTCGTAGAGGAAGCTCAGCGGACCGCCGGCATGCTCAATCTGGATGTTCCCGCCGTCGCGGTGTGCTCCGAATCCGTAGTTTTCCGCCCAGGAACCGTTCAACGCCACCTTGTACTCGTAGCTGCCGGCAGGCAGGTCCAGGGTCAGCTTCCACAGTTCGTCATGACGGTCAAAGCTGAACGTTGCTCCGGCCGGATCCCAGTCGCTGATACCCAGGGCGCTGCCGAAGCTGCCGGCAAGGGCAACGGATTCGGGCTGCGGGAAGGACGGTTCGTAGCCGTTGCCGCTGTCCTGATGTGAACCATTCGGCTCAGCGGGCACGGTGGGAACGGAAACTGCGTCCCGCACCACGTCCTCCAGCACTTCCGCTGCGGGCGGGGTCTTCCGCGCTGCCGACGGGGCGGCGCCGTTGCCCTGCAGGGCGGCGGCGAGCCGGGTGGGTTCGGGGAAGTCCACCAGCGCCTGGCGTCCTCCGCTGGTGATGCTCCAGCCGGACCGGCCTTCCTTGAGGATCCAGCCGGCTTTGACGAGCTTGGTGGTGGCGTTGACCAGGGCGCGTTCCCCGCGGGTGGTGCCGCTGGCCAGTTCTTCGGCTTCCCGCCCGGTCAGCGGGACGCGGTGCAGGGCGGCGGAGATGACCGTTCCCCGGCTGACCTTGCCGGACGGGTCCTCTGCAGCGAGGATCTCGAGGACCGCCCGAAGCCGCAGTGCTGTGTTTTCAACGGTGTCTGAACCCAATGGAAATCCTTTGTGACGTGTGTACTGATCAGCCTGCTGTCAGTTTCCTACCCTAGTCCGGGCACTTCCAGGCGGGAAGCACCGCCGGGCCGGTGTTGCGTCACATCACCTGCCGCAGCGCCTCGAAATCCCCGCCCGCCAGGCGGGCGTACCCGCCGTAGGCCTGCAGGACCGCGTCTTCCACGTCCGCCACCGACAGGCCGGGCACCAGGTCCCGGGCGGCGCCGGCGGTCCGCGGATCCCAGCCCAGTCCCAGTTCGGCATAGCAGTCGGTCAGCACCCTGCGCAGCGGGGTCCCGTTGCCTACCACCAGCACCGTGGAGAACAGCCAGGCGCCGGCCACCACCCGCTGGGCGGTGCCGGCGAGCTTAATACGCTCCCCCGCCGGGCCCTCGCCGTACACGGTGAACTCGCCCGGACAATACTCACCGGGGATTTCGCCGACGCCGGTCTTCAGCCCGGCCTTCTCCAGTGCCCCGGCCAGCAGGACGCCGAAGTCCGCAAACCGGCCGCGCGAGCCGGTGAGGGCGTCGGCGTCGGGTTCCACATGGTCCAGGACCAGACAGTCGGAGTGGTAGGCGGCGGCCCGCCCTCCGGCTTTGCGGACCAGGGGCTCAAAGCCGTGACGCCGGCAGGCAGCCTGGGCGGCGGCGAACCCGGGCAGTTTCGCGTCCCGCTGCCCCAGCGCCACCGTGGGGCGGGGCCGGTAGATCCGCAGGGTGGGTTCCAGCGCCCCGCGGCGGGCGGCATCGAGCATCGCCAGCGCGAAGTCCAAATCCGCGGCGGCGCCCAGCGATTTCTGCTGGCGGACCACCGTCAGGGCGCCGGACACTGTCTAGGCTCCGCCGAGCGGCCGGACGGTGAGGATCTGCTCGCTGCGGCCGAACGGGCCGTGCTCGTCATGCAGGATGGCCGAGGTCAGCCCGATGCCGTCGGTGCCGAAGGTAACCTGCGTGTCCAGGCCCAGCCATTCACCCACCGGGTCGCGGTGCAGGTGCAGCTGCAGGTCCACGTTGGGGAACATGTAACTGTCCCCGCCCGGCGGCACACGGGTGGAAATGCCGTTGGCGGTGTCCGCCATGCCGATCAGCCGGACCAGGTCGGAGGTGGGCATACCCTCCACCATCTCGTGCGGGGTCCGCAGCCAGGCCCGTCCGCGGCCGGGGCGGAGCCCGGGCAGGGCACGCATCTCCACCGATTCGATGAAGGCGCCCGGCCATGCGGTCAGGCCCTCGCGGGTGCCCGCCTCGGCGGGGCCGGGCATGGTCCCGTCCTCCACCGCGGCCACCTCCGACGTCGTGCCCCGGGCCAGCCGCCATGCCGTCGCCCGGACCGCGGTGCGGCCATCCGCGACCATTTCGGCCTGCAGCAGTTCGATGGTGCGGCCGGGGCGCAGGAGCGAGGTCTTCACCTCGAACGTGCTACGCGGAATCAAACCCAGGATGTCATAGCTGATGCGGGCCATCCGCAGGTCCGGCCGCGGCTGGAACTGCTCCAAGCAGTGCGCCAGCAGACCCGAAATGGGAGCCATGTGCTGCTCCTGCGGGTTCCAGGCACCCTGGGTGTGGATGGTTGCTTCATAGACGCCGTTGCCCAGTGAGCGGTAATACGATTCAGCCACGTGCTTTGCTTCTCCCTGCCGTTCGGAATTGGCTTTCAGGCTACCCCAGCACAGTGACCGGTCTGGCCTGGGGTTGCGGTGCGGGTCACAATGGCCCGATGGAATACACCCATCTCGGCCGCTCCGGCCTGTCCGTTTCCCGCTTCTGCCTGGGCACCATGAACTTCGGCCCCAAAACCGACGAGGCGGACGCGCACGCCATCATGGATTCCGCCCGGGACACCGGCATCAATTTTTTCGACACCGCCAACGTCTACGGCTGGGAGCGCAAGGGCTGGACGGAGGAGATCGTCGGCCGCTGGTTCGCCAAGGGCGGCGGCCGCCGCGAGGACACCGTTATTGCCACCAAGCTCTACGGCTCCATGAGCGAGCGCCCCAATGACACGTTCCTGTCCGCCCTGAACATCCGCCGCGCCCTGGACGCCAGCCTGAAGCGTCTGCAGACGGACTACATAGACCTCTACCAGTTCCATCACATCGACCGAAACACTCCCTGGGACGAGATCTGGCAGGCCATGGAAGTGGCCGTGACCCAGGGCAAGATCATCTACAACGGCAGCAGCAATTTCGCCGGCTGGCACATTGCCCGGGCACAGGAGAACGCCGGGCGGCGGAACTTTGCCGGCCTGGTCAGTGAACAAAGCATCTACAACCTGATCAACCGGACCGTGGAGCTGGAAGTTATTCCCGCCGCCCGCCAGTACGGGCTGGGCCTGCTGCCCTGGTCACCGCTGCAGGGGGGGCTGCTGGGCGGGATCCTGCAGAAGGAGGCCGACGCCGGCGGGCGCCGGGCCGAGGGCAGGGTACGTGACCTGCTGGAGAAGCACCGGGGGCAGATCCGGCAGTACGAGGATCTGGCCGCCGAACTGGAGATCCCTCCGGGGGTCCTGGCCCTGGCCTGGCTGCTGCATCAGCCTGCGGTCACGGCTCCGCTGGTGGGACCGCGTACCCAGGAACAGCTGGATGAGGCGCTCCTGGCCCTGGACGTGCCCCTGGACCAAAAGACCCTGGACCGGCTGGACGAAATCTTCCCCGGCCACCGCACAGCACCGGAGGACTACGCCTGGTAGCCGGTCGGCTCAGGCGCTCGCAGGCACGCGCTCACCCTCAGGCGCTCGCAGGCTCAATCAGTTCCGGGCCGTTGTTCCGCACGGAGTTGACCTGACTGGAGACCACCCGCGGGGTCAGGACGGGTTCGGGCACGGCGTCGAGCAGCTGCGCAACGTCGCTGCCCCCGGTCAGCTTCGGGTCGAGCCAGTCCGCGTAGAGGTCCGGCGGGATGATCAGCGGCGTCCGGTCGTGGATGTGGCCCAGGGCGTCGGTGGCCTGCGTGGTGATGATGGTGACGCTCAGCAGCCACTTGTGCTCGTGGTCTTCGGGCAGTGCCGGGTCGGGCCAGAACTCGTAGAGACCGGCAAAGGCCAGCGGATCCTGTTTCTCCGAGTACAGGTACGTGGGGATCTTCCCGTCGGCGGTTTTCTCCCACTCGTAGTAGCCGTCCGCGGGCACCAGGGCCCGGCGCTTAACGGCGGCTTTGCGGAAGGCGGGTTTCTCCAGGATGGTTTCCCGCCGGGCGTTAATCATCCGTGCTCCGATTTTGGGATCCTTGGCCCAGACCGGCACCATGCCCCATTTCGCCGTCGCCAGCCGGCGGACCGGCTCCTCCTGCCGGAACCGTTCAGTGACAATCCGCACGTCATCCGTGGGCGCCACATTCCAGGACGGCAGCACATCCGGGCCCACCGACTGTTCGACGGCGAACGCTGACACGAGGTCCGACGTCGCCCTGGCCATGACATAGCGTCCGCACATGGCACCCATTGTGCACCATGGTCCGCCCGGCCAGGAGCGGCAACCCTCCCCCGCACGGCAGGAACGGTTACTTTCTTTCGAACATATGTTCTATTTTTAAAGCATGAACCAAAACGCTGCCGAGCGGCTCGCTTCCCGCTTGGTCCGGCGGGCAGAGCCCATCGGCCTGACGCCGGAGGAGCTGGACTTCGAGCACAATCCGGTCACCACGTCGGTGCCCGGCGTGCCGGTCTGGGCCTGGATCAGGTTTCCCGGAGCGGCCGAACGGGTAAAGGGTGAGGCCTGCAGCTGGTCCTCCCGGGCAGTGCAGGTGCTGTGGGAGGACGCCGGGCTGCGGCGGGCCACCTGGGTGTGGGCCTCTGCCGTGACCCGGCGGGAAAACAACAGCCGCAAACAGGCGCTGGGCGACAGGACGGCCCGGGACCGGACTCAGGGCTGAAGGACGCAGGGCTGAAGAACGCAGTGCTGAACGACCCAGCGGTGAAGGACGCAAACCGCTAAGGTGCCGCCCGGCAATTGATTTCATGCAAACCCGGCCAGACTGGATCACCGTTGCTGTGAAGGAGGAGCGAACCGCCGTCGGAGTGCCACTTGAGCTCATAATTTCCACTGCTAACCGGCTCGTACCCGTCATCGGCTGTCCAGGAACTGACCTTCCAGCCGATGCCGGCGGCGTTGACGACGTAGACCGTACCGCTGCCGGCAAACAGGAACGAGACTTCGCGCACTGCCACACGGCAACCATCGCTGTTGGCCGGTGAGAGGACGTGATACTTGGCGCTGGAAACATCATCCAGTGCACCCAGCCCGCTGAAGAGGACCGAGACAACCGCCGGCAGGGTCACGAACCAAGGCCACCGGTTGCGCCGGTTCCGGCCCCTGAAGGTACTTGATGATCGCCGTCTGGACGAATCCACTTTCAGCAACGCCACAGCGGCCAGGAGGAGAACACCGCCGACGGCCCACCCGGGAACCGCCTGCTGGCCGAGAACGAACAAAAATCCAGCCCGGCCCATAACACTGCACAGCGGGGCGAGCACCAGCAAAATAACTGAAGCCCGGAAAAGCCTGGACGAAGGCTCCGCCCCGGCCCCGACTGGTCCTGCGGCCCCGGCTGTTCCGGCGGCCCCGGCTGTTGCGGAAGCCCCGTCTAGTCCTGAAGCCCCGGCTCCACGGGCATCACCTGGTCCCACGATCCTCCTTCATCAGCGGTGGCAGATTCCCGACCCCGGACACGTATGCCGGGCGCCGTCCCTCAGTATTGGCTGAAATCGGCCGTCGCCGGGTCCGCACCCAGCCGGCTGCCCTCGTCCAGGCCGTCCAGGACGTCCAGGTCCTCCTGCGCCAGGTCCAGCTGTGCGGCGGCCAGGTTTTCCCGCATCCGCGCTGAATCCGCTGATTTGGGAATGACGATCCTGCCCGACCCCAGATGCCAGGCCAGCACCACCTGGGCCGGTGTGGCAGCGTATTTATCCGCGAGCGCGGCAACTTCGGGCGCGTCGAGGCCGGTGCCCTGCCCCAGCGGCGAGTACGCCTGCACCGCTATCCCCCGCGCCGCTGTCTCGGCGGCGAGCGCTGCCTGGCGGAAACCGGGATGAAGTTCAATCTGGTTCACGGCCGGCAGTATCCGGCTCTGCTCGGCCAGGGCGTCAAGATGCTCCACCAGGAAATTGGAGACGCCGATGGCCCGCATGAACCCGTCCTGATAGAGGCCCTCAAGTTCCTTCCAGGCCTGGACGAAGCGGCCCTGCGACGGGACCGGCCAGTGGATCAGGTAGAGGTCCACGACGTCGAGGTTCAGAGTATGCCGGCTCTCCAGGAACGCCGACCGGGCCCGGCCCTGGTCCCCGTTGCGCAGTTTGGTGGTCACAAAGATCTCCGAGCGCGGAATGCCCGACGCCGCGATGGCCGCCCCCACTCCGGCTTCATTGCCGTAGGCTGCCGCGGTATCGATGTGCCGGTATCCGGCGGCGAGCGCGTCCTCGACCACTTCCTGCGTCCGCTCCGGCGGAACCTGGAAGACACCGAACCCAAGCTGCGGAATGGGCACTGAATTGCCCAGTGTCAGATCCGGGACAGGGATGCCTGGGCTGTCGGTCATTGCGTCGCCCTTCCTGGGAGTCCGCCCCGGCCTGTGGCTTAGGCTGGGTGCAGTTGGGTGCCGGGAACCTCCACCTAAGCCCGGCTTCCCGACCCCGTCAAGGAGCGGGCCGGAGGAACTTCGGTCATGGAACTCTCGAGTAAGGCATCGCGTGGCATTGAATCTGCTCTTCATCGGCGGGACCGGCGTGATCAGTTCCGCCGCCGTCGCCCGCGCTCGCAGCCTGGGGCACCGCGTGGCCGTACTGAACCGGGGCGTCTCCGGGGCGCGCCCGGCACCGGCCGGCGTCGAGCATCTCAGCGCCGATGTGCGGGATCCCGCCGCCGTCCGCGCCGCCTTGGGGAACCGGGAGTTCGACGCCGTGGCGGACTTCGTGTCCTACACTGCCGACCATGTGGCCGCTGCCGTGGAGCTGTACCGCGGCCGTACCGGGCAGTACGTCTACATCAGTTCCGCCTCGGCGTACCAGAAGCCGCCGTCGCAGTTGCCTGTCCGGGAGTCCACCCCGCTGCGTAATCCGTTCTGGCAGTACTCCCGGGACAAGATCGCCGGTGAGGATGTCCTGGTGGAGGCTTACCGTGCGGAGGGGTTCCCGGGAACCATCGTGCGCCCTTCACATACCTATGACGCGACCAAGGTGCCGCTGATCGGCGGCTGGACCGATATCCACCGGATGCGGGCGGGGCTGCCGGTTCTGGTGCACGGTGACGGCACGTCCCTGTGGACGCTGACGCACAGCCGGGACTTTGCCACGGGGTTCGTCGGACTGTTGGGCCGGCCGGCCGCCGTCGGGGAGAGCTTCACCATCACCTCCGATGAGTTCCTGCCGTGGGATGCCGTCTACCGCACCCTGGCCTCAGCGGCGGGGGTGCCGGAACCGCAGCTGGTGCACGTGGCGTCCGAGACCATCGCGGCCCATGATCCGGGGCGCGGCCCGGGACTGCTGGGAGACAAAAGCCATTCCTCCGTCTTCGACAACACCAAGATCAAGGCCCTGGTTCCCCAGTACTGTGCGGCCATTCCCTTTGCTGCCGGCGCCCGCGAAATCCTGGGCTGGTATGACGCCCATCCGCAGGCGCAGGTTCCGGACGCGGGCTGGATGGATGTCAGCGACCGCCTGGCTGCGTGGGCCGGCGCCGGCGCGGCCGACGGCAGGCGGCGGAAGAAGTCGCCGGCAACCGGTGTTTGACTGTTAGAGTGCCTGCAAGAGGCCAAATGAAAGGCAACAGCATGTCGGATAAAAACCCGTTTGCGGGACTGGGTGACGGAGCACGTTCCAATTCCGGTCCCGACGGCGACCAGTACGCCTACCCGCAGTCCAACGAACCGCGGCCGGCACCGCGGCCTCCGGAGTCCCCGGCCCCGCAGCAGGCACCGTATCAGCAGTACCCGAACCAGCAGCAGGGCCAGTATCCGGCCCAGCAGTACCCGGGCCAGCAGCAGGGCCATGCCTACCCCGGCCAGCACCAGACGCCGCCGCAATACCCCGGCTATCCCGGCGGCCAGCCCCCGCAGGCCTACCCGAACCAGGTCCAGAACTACCCCGGCCCCGGGCAGCACCACCCGCAGCCCGGATACGGCCAGAACCAGTTCGGTCCCGCCCCGTACGGGCAGGGACCCTATGCACAGGGTTACCCGTCCCAGAAGTCCCGGGTGGTTGCCGGTCTGCTGGGCGTATTCCTCGGCGCCTTCGGGGTGCACCGCTTTTACCTGGGCAACTCCGGCATCGGCGCAGCCCAGGTGGTGGCGACCGTGTTCACCGGCGGCTTTGCCGGCGTCTGGGGATTTGTGGAAGGCATCATGATCCTCTGCAACGCCCAGCCCTTCCGCACGGATGCACGCGGCATCCCGCTCAAGGGATAACGCGACGCAGGACTGTCCCGTCCGACGACGGCGGGACAGTCAGCCCTGCATGTTACGGCGGTAGCGGTGCTCCAGCAGCAGGCGGGCTCCGTTGACCACCAGCGTTTCGACCGGCACCCCCTGTTCCTCGGCCAGTTCCTCCAGTTCCCGTCCCAGCTTCGGCGGGATCTGTACCTCAATGATCATGGCTTAAATCGTATAGCCGCCGCTGGCCCCTTCCTGACGGAACGTCCGTCAGCTGCGTCACCCGGCAGTGTGCTCCGGCCGGATATGCCTGCCAGTCAGCGGCACGGATACCCGAAGACGGACCCGCCCGGCTGCCGGACCGCCACCGCTGCCCCCGCCCCGACGTCGGCGGTGCTAGTCTGGACATTCGAACGTTTGTTCTAGTGAAGCCCGGCGGGAAGGCGGATACATGGCGGTATTTTCAGCAGACCGTTCCCGCAGGACAACACCGCCGGCGGAGTCCGACGCCGCAGCGGCAGCCGGCTTCCCCAGCCCCGCCCGCGACTATTTCGACGGCCGGATAGACCTCAACCGGCACCTCATTCGCGACCCCACTTCCACCTACGTGGTGCGGGTGGACGGCGATTCGATGGCGGGCACCGGTATCTGCAGCGGCGATGAACTGATCGTGGACCGCTCACTCACTCCGCGGGACGGCGCCGTCGTGGTTGCCGTGGTGAACGGCGAGCTGGCGGTACGCCGGCTGCTGCTGGACGGCGGCCGGATCCTGCTGCGGGCGGACAGCCCGGGGTATGCGGACATCGAGGTGGCGGAACCGTCCGAACTCTCGGTATGGGGCGTTGTGACGCGTTGCCTGCACCATGTCTGACGCGCCCGGGACGGCCGCTTCCGGCGAACGGATTGCCCTGGTGGACGTGAACAGTTTCTACGTCTCCTGCGAGCGCGCCTTCGACCCGAAGCTTGCCGGTGTGCCCGTGGTGGTGCTCTCCAACAATGACGGCTGCGTGGTGGCCCGCTCGGATGAAGCCAAGGCCCTGGGCATCAAGACCGGGACCCCCTGGTTCCAGCTCGCGGAATCCGCCCCGCAGGTGGGCCTGATCCAGCGCTCCAGCAATTACGAGCTCTATGGCGACCTGAGCTCGCGGGTGATGGAACTGCTGGGCCGTTATGCCCTCTGGCAGGAGGTCTACTCCATTGACGAGTCCTTCCTTGGCCTGGCCGGCACCCCCGCCGAACTGGATGCCCAGGGCGCGACCATCCGCGCCGCCGTCGCCCGGCACACCGGCCTGCCCGTCTGCGTGGGCATCGGCAGCACCAAAACCCTGGCCAAGTTCGCCAACCGGATCGCCAAACAGAACCGGCACCTGCAGGGCGTGTGCAACCTGGACACCATGGACCCCGCCGTCGTGGACACCATCATGTCCCGGGTACCGGTGACCGGCCTGTGGGGTGTGGGCTCCCGGCTGGGGGTCCGGCTCGCGGCACTGGGAATCGAGTCCGTGGCGGACCTGCGGGCGGCAGACCCGGCAATGATCCGGCGGAAGTTCTCGGTGATCCTGCAGCGCACGGTGCTCGAGCTCAACGGGACCTCCTGCATCCCGCTCGACGACGAACGCGCGGACCGCAAGCAGCTCATCTTCTCCCGCAGCTTTTCCACGCCCGTGACCACCCTGGCGGATATGCGCCAGGTAATGAGTATCTACGCGCAGCAGGCCGCAGCGCGGCTGGAGCGGGAAGGCCAGCAGGCCTCCGTTCTGACCGCCTATGCGGGAACCTCGCATTTCAGCACCTCCGCTGCGTCCTTCCCGTCCGCCACCGTCCGGCTGGCCGCCCCGACGTCGGACCCGGTCCTGCTCAGCCGGGCCGCGGTCAACGCTCTGGACGCCCAGGTGGTCGAAGGCGTGCCGTACACCAAGGCCGGGGTGATGCTCAGCGGGTTGGAAGCCGCCGGAGCGCAGCCGCTCTTCGAGGAATTCGTCTCCGCCCAGGAACGCCGGAACCTGGGCGAGCTGCTGGGCCGGGTCACGGACAAATACGGGGCGGCGAGCATCGGCCTGGGCATCGCCGGGATGGCAACCGCCAAACCCGAGTGGACCATGTCCCGCAAATACTCCTCCCCGCGCTACACCACCGAGTGGAGCGAGCTGCCGGTAGTGAAGGCGAACTGAGCGGATACCTGCACCCTCCCGCCCGCATAGGTAGTTCCTGACTGAGTGCCGCTGACAGCCCATGGCCCGGCGGGGTAGCCTGCCGACTCAGGAGCAGGGCGGACTCCATCCGCCCGCCGGCTCCTGTCTCGCAGCCGTCCCGGGGGTTCACATGGAAGTATTCTGGCCCGGCGCCGTCATCGGCCCGGTAGTTATGCTGCTCTGCTTCATCGGCTTCAGGAAACGCGAGGCGCTGGCCCGGGGTTTCTTTGCGGGGCAGGAAGCCCTCCACGGAACGCAGCGGGCCAACCGCATCATGGGCGAACCCGCGGCACGGCCGGGCAGGCTCACGGCTCCCCTGCTGGGCGGCATGGCGCTGGGCGCAGTGTTCTTTGTCCTCTCGGTCACCGGAGTCCTGGCGACGGACAGTCCGGCGGCCCCGGCCCCTCCCCCGGGCTTTTTCCTTCTCGCGGCTGCGGGCATCGGCTTTGGCGCGTCCGCCATGGTGTATGTGCTGACCCGGAAAGGACGCAAACCCGTAAGGGCACTGCTGTGGGCACTGGTCCTCTCCGGGATGGCCTGCATCCTCCTCGCCGGGGTGCTGTTCCTGCGCCAATGATGCTGCCGGCCCCTTGGTATCCCGGGACGGCTGATATCCGGGTACGGCCGCTTCCATGCGAGGCTGTAACCATGGATCTGGTGGTATCGCCTGCGCTCACAATCCCGGCAGCGGAGCTCACCTGGCGCTTCTCCCGTTCCTCCGGTCCGGGCGGCCAGCATGTGAACACCTCCGACAGCCGGGTTGAGCTGCTGTGGAATGTTGCCGGGTCGGCGGTGCTTACGGAGGAACAGCGCGGGATGCTGCTCGGGCGCCTGCAGAACCGGCTGGTTGCCGGCGTACTCACCGTGACGGCGTCGGAACAGCGCTCGCAGCTGCGCAACCGCGAGACCGCCCTGGCCAGGCTCGCAGCCCTGGTCGCAGACGGGCTCGCCCCCGCACCGCCGAAGCGGCGCAGGACCAAACCCACCCGGGGCTCGAACTACCGGCGGTTGGATGCCAAGAAACAGCGCTCAGCGACCAAGCAGCAACGGCGGCGTCCCCCACGGGATTAGCATCATCGCCAGGCCAGGTCCGCGCTGCCATAGCGCGGCGGAAGCCAGGGATACTCAAGCTGGTGACCGTTGATCTGCAGCGGCGGCGGTACGTAGGTCAGCGACCCATAGTCTGCAAACCCGCTGCGCAGCACCGGACCGGGCAGCGCCGCAGGCTCTGTCCCCGGCGGCGGACCCGGCAGCGCCAGCAGTTCCTGCGCCGTCCGGGCCAGCGAGAGGTGCGCTGAACCCGCGGCCCCCTGCCGGCGGGCCGCCACCAGGGCGAGCGCGGCAGCGGACATTCCCAGTCCGGTCGCGTAGTCCAGGGCCTGCACCGGGAGCGCGCCGGGCCGCCAGCCGCCGTCTTCCCCGGCACCGCCGTACAGGTACGAGATACCGGTGGCAGCCTGCACAATACTGTCAAAACCCCGCCGCCCGGCCCACGGTCCCCGGTCGCCCCAGGCGTCCAGGGACACCACGGCCAGCTGCGGGTACTCCGCCCGCAGCGAGCCGGCATCCAGGCCCAGCCGGGCCATCGATCCGCCGCGGTAGGCGGTCAGGACGACCTCGGCCTGCGCCAGCAGGGCACGCAGCCGGCGGCAGGCCTCCGCACCGGCGAGGTCCGCAACGGCGCTGCGCTTGGCGAATCCGGTGTCCACGTACTGGTCCTCCAGTTCCGGAATGGCCGGCGGATCCACGCGCAGCACATCGGCGCCGAGTGCGCCCAGAAGGCGGCTCCCCGAAGGGCCGGCGATGACCCGGGTCAGGTCCAGCACGCGCAGCCCGTCCAGGGGCCCGGCGTTTCCGGGGCGGGGCGGCAGAGCAGGATCCACTGCGTCGAGCTCCAGCCGCAGCCAGGGTTCGGCCTGCAGGACACGCCCCTGCTCCGAGTCCGCCCATGCCTGCGGTGTCCGCACCTCGGCTGCCAGCCCGCCGTGCGCCGTTACCACCGCTTCCACCTCCGCCGAGGTACGGCCCCGGACCGCGGCGTCCACCTCCCCGGGGTGCTCCGCCCCGAGTGCCGTGAACAGGGCCCGTTCATGGTGTGGATAGTTCGCATGCAGCCGCACCCAGCCGTCGGCCGTGGGGCGGAACCCGGAGAGCGGAGCGAACCCCTGGGCCTGCCTGTTGTTGATCCGCACGTGCGCGTAGGAAGCGAAGGCGGCAGCAGCGCCGTCGGACGTAAAACTGATCCGCGTCCCGCGACCAGTAGACGACGCGTAGGCGGCGACGGCGGCAGCCAGCATCTGCAGGGAACCCAGCGCGAGCCCTTCAACGTCCAGCCGGCCCGCCCACCACCAGCGCCGCCCGGACCAGGACACGGCGTCCCCGGCCTGCTCCGGCAGCAGGCGGGCCAGGCTGTGCAGCAGCGGCGGTACTCTCCCGGGCAGGCTCATGAAAGGATTATGCACCCGGCGCAGCTTCCGGAAACCACCGGGTTTAGGCTTGGCACATCGGGGCGGTTCCCGACCCTCGAAAGGCATTCCCGGACAAAGGAGCATCATGGCAGCGGATGTACTGGTAATCATTGGCGTGGGCGGCATGGGACTGGCTGTGCTGCGCCGGTCCGGGGCCGGCCGGAAGGTCCTCCTGGCCGATTTCAACGAGGACCTGCTCGAAGTGGTGCATGCCGCGGCGCTCGGCGAGGGGTTCGACGCCGTCTCCGCCCAGGTGGATGTCTCCTCCCGCGACTCGGTGGCGTCCCTTGCCGCCACTGCGCGCGAGCTGGGCACCGTGACGGGCGTGGTGCACACGGCCGGGCTCTCCCCCGTCCAGGCCCCGGTGGAGGCCATCTGGAAGGTGGACCTGTTCGGTGTGGCCGTGGTGCTGGAGGAATTCGAGAAAGTGATCGCTCCGGGAGGTTCCGGCGTCGTGATTTCGAGTATGGCCGGTTACCTGGGCGGCGGCGGGCTTTCCGCAGAGGATCTGGCCAGCCTCGCGGCCAAGCCCGCCGATGATCTCCTGCAGCTTCCGCTGGTTGCCGGCATCGATAACCCGGGATATGCCTACAGCGTGGCCAAGCGGGCCAACCAGGTCCGGGTCCAGGCCGCCAGCCCGCGCTGGGGTGCCCGCGGGGCACGGGTGAACAGCATCAGCCCCGGGGTCATTGCCACCCCGATGGGCCAGCAGGAACTTGCCGGAGAATCCGGCGCACAGATGCGCGCCATGATCGAGGGCTCCGGCACCAAGCGGGTAGGCACCCCGGCAGACATCGCCAATGCGGCTGCCTTCCTGCTCAGCCGCGACTCCAGCTTCATCACCGGCACCGACCTGCTGGTTGACGGCGGCGTTGTGGCCGCCGTCGAAACCGGCGGGCGCAGCAGGCTGGCCGGCTAGGTGTACTGAGACGGCCAGGAAGGCGGCTCCATGACTGAGCAGCAGGGACCGGATGCGGAGCACACCCCGTATCTGGCCCTGCTGCGCGGCATCAACGTTGGCGGCCGCAACAAGGTGCCCATGAAGGCCCTGAAGGGACACCTCGAGGACCTGGGCTACCGGGACGTTTCCACGTACATTGCCAGCGGCAACGTCCTGCTCTCCTCGGATCAGGACGCTGCCACGGTGGGGCGGGGCATCGAGGCAGCGCTGACCCGGCACTTCGACCTTGACGATGAACTGATCAGGGTCCTTGTCCTGACCCGGGATCAGCTGCAGGCGGTGGTGGACCGGAAGCCGGAGAACTTCGGCGAACGTCCGGACCTGTACCACTCCGATGCGGTCTTCCTCATGGATATCGACGCCGGAACCGCCATGGGTGCCTTCCGCCCGCGGGAGGGCGTGGACACGGTCTGGCCGGGCGACGGCGTGATCTACTCCCAGCGGCTCAGCGCCGAGCGTACGAAGAGCCGGCTGAGCGCGATTGTTGCGTCCCCGCTGTACAAGTCCATGACCATCCGCAGCTGGAACACCACCATGAAGCTCAGGGACCTGTTCTAACCGCTCAGTGTTAGGGTCCATGCATGGATCCGATGCCGACCGAGAATACTTTTGACCACAGGCGCAGCTGGGACAGCCAACACGTCGGGTACATCCATGTCACCGAGGACGGAAGGTTCGTGCCCTTCGACCTCCTGCACCGCATGCGTACCGGCCCCGGGGATCTGGATGCTGCCGAAACCCTGCTCGATGATCTGGGGCTGCAGATGTTCACCGAGGACTGGTGGCTGGACGTCGACGGCGGACAACGGCTCCCCGTGCTGATCCAGGAAGTCCACCGGGACCGGATCACGGTGGCGCCCACAGCGGAAGGCGCCATTGCGAAGGCAGTCGATATGACTGCCGCCACGGTCCTCCTGCTCCCAACCGACCGGCTGCATCAGGCCGGGCGCTAGGACCGTTTTTACGGGATCACGTTGCCGGAGATCCGGGCGCGAAGCTGCTCATTTTCCGCATCCCACTGTCGAAGCCCCGCGATAATCTTCTGCAGGAAGTCATCCACTCCATCCTGGTCATAACCCTCCCGGAATTTTGTGGGCGAGAACTTCTGGTTAATGACCTGATCTGCGCTCATGCCCGGGTTCGCGGTGAACACCGGCTGGCTGAGCGGATTGATGATGTGCCGTTGAAGCAGCTCATTTTCTTCCTGGAGCCGGCGCAGTTCCCCGACAATCGTGTCCAGGAACCTGTCCACTTCATCCTGGTCATATCCTTCCCTGAATTTGGTCGGCTGGAACCGCTGCGCCACCACGTCCTCGGCCGTCATTGCCGAGTTGCCCTGCGCCGCTTTTTGCCCGCCCGGCTGCTTATCCGCCGCTGTCTTGGACTTTTTGACCAGTGAAAACACGAAGTAAATCAGCAGGGCAATTCCCAGAGCCCACCAAAGGATTACGGAGCCGCCGTCGTCGCTGCTTTCCTGGGCCATTGCCGCAATATTCGCCAGGAACATGATGTGCTGCCTCTCCTCGGTCTGCCAAAACAATTCGCCCTGAATACTACCGGCAATACCGGATTCCTTTCAGCAATCCCGCAGGTTTTATTTTAGCTATTCCGTGCCGCCGTTAGTGACGAACCTGCCGCCCATCGCGTCAGCAAGTTCGGAGACTTCGTTGCTGCCCGGAACTGTACCGTCGCGGCCCGGAAGGACCAGCACATGCCAATTGTTCCCTTCGGCAAAATAGCCGGGCCCGTTCTCCGCACCCTCGATCAGTTCCGTGGCCTCCATCCGGTCCGCCTCGTTGTCGTAGCGGATGATCTCGACCGTTTCAGTGCACATACGGTACTGGGGCAAATAGCCGTCAATCTCCACGGTCACAGGCTCGGCCGTGGTGGCTGGATCGCAGTCCAGGGTCGCGGCAACGGCGTCGTAGGCTTCATCAACGGAGGCGAAGGAGGACAGGGCCGGTTCCGTGGAGGAAGCAGCGGTGCAGGCAGCCAACAGGAACGCCGCAGGCAGCAGCACCAGCGCAGAAGCAGTCCTTTTCATTCCATGTCCCCCGTCCGCGGCAATTTCGCATATCCTCGCACGCTTCGGCGCGTATGCCCACCACCTTCTGCCCGCCGGTGAGGCCTGCCGGGACGGCCGGCGCGCCGGAAAAAACGGATAGCGTAGACACATGAGCTACGCGTACGACGTCGAGATCCTGCACTTGCTCGTCTCGGGCGGACACGCCTACTTCGGCCGCGCCAAGGACGGTCCCGCCGATGTTGAGACCGCCGACGCAGATCGGGCAGAGGTAGTGGCGGGCAAGGGCATTGTGGGTGACCGGTTCTTCGGCAAGGCAGCCCACATGGACGCGGCCGTGACCCTGTTTGCAGTCGAGTCCCTGGAAGCCATCGCGGCCGATATTGGTGCCGGCCCCTTCAACCCGCTGCTCACCCGGCGCAACGTGGTTCTCCGCGGCGCCGAATTGGTGCCGCTCATCGGACAGGACTTCACCCTGCGGACCCCCGGCGGCAGCGTGGACTTTCACGGCGGCCGGCACGCGCACCCCTGTGCGTGGATGGATACCGTCCTGGCTCCCGGCGTACACAGGGCGATGCGGGGCCGGGGCGGGCTGCGCTGCCGGCCGGTCAGCAGCGGCCTGCTGCAGCGGGGACCTGCGGTGCTGATCAGTCCGGTCCCGCTGGACCCTGCCCGGGCGGGAGAACCCACGCTGCTGCGCCCCGGCCGGCTGCCCTAGGTGCCCTCCTGGTTTGTGGACGGGGCCCGCAAGTGATTGAATCCCCCGGCTTCGAGCACGGCGGCAAGACGCTGACGGGTGCGTGCAACGTCCCCCATCACAGCCTGACCATAGCTGGGTTAAAGCAACGCGCCGCAGCAGGCCTCGAAGGCCCGCCGCGGCAGTGCTTATGAGATTCCGCATTACTTAGCCATATCCCGAGATAGATGGTCATCCTCCAGTGTCGTTGGCCAACCGTTCTGCCGGGAGTCCATCTGGGCTGCCGCCGACCAGCCTCCTGATGACGAGGAGGTAATCGCTGATCGGACGCGAAGCCCCGGCAACGAGTGCGCCGGCAATAAGGGCGCTGCACAGGTCCAGCAGAGGAAAGACAGGCGAACGCGTTAGGATGGCGCCCACGCCGAAAAATTACACAATGGGGGAAGCATGATTTCGGAAAGCCAATTCTCGACACTTATGACAGAGGACGTCTTCGGCAAAATCGAAGCTCCCGAATGGCTTGTCTCAGAACCGGGCGGCCCTTTCAGCCAGCACGCGAGCTGGGCCGTCTGGAGCAAGCGCACAGATGTAGGCCCCGTAAAGGCATCCCAGGACATGACGGTGGTGGAATCCTACGACGCCCTCAAGGACATCATCCATAACAACGTCATCCTGCTTGGCTTCAACAGCGGGACGCACGCACCCGGTGCGGGTGCCGGACAGCCCTGGGCAAACTTCCACTGCGGCAGCCGTGACTACCTGACGGCCTACGGCACTGCTGGAACGCCCTTGGAGGGTGCCTACATCACCGACTTTTACAAGGGACTTCCAACCAGAAACTCGAAGGAGCTTAAAGACAAGCTCAAGGCGGGCGGTCCGGAATACGAAGCCGGTATCAACAAGCTGATGACGGCTGTCTTTGATCGGGAAATGGAGATTATCGGCGCCGCTCCCGAAGTCCCCGTTATTTGCCTCGGTTTCGATACCTACCAGGCATTCAGCAAGGCGTTCGGCGACAGCCGACCAGCTTTCCGTGCACCCCACGCCGGCCATGTTGCGCTCAACAAAGCGGACTTTGCCGACGAAATGCGCCCGGTCATCGCTGCCGCCGGCCTGTAGATCCCACTGCAACCCAGGCCGCCGAAGGGAAACGGAACTCTGCACAGGCGTCCGCCCCATCGCCCCGCCCCGCCCGGAGCCTTCTGGGACCGAGCGGGGCGGTCGTGCGTCTAGGCACACCCGGGAGATGCCCCTGGTTCAGGCTCGTCGCCTGGGTATCCGAATCCCGCCGCGTTTCATTGACTATGCCGCACACGTGTAGACACAAAGAGCAGCCGCGACTGCAAGCGCTGAATATTCAGAGTCTCCAGAAACATCAATATCCTAGGGCTGGCACTCCTTGAGGGAATCCAGCATCGCCTTTATTGAGTCCCCGCACCGGAAGATTGCATTGAAAACCTTCACTAAGTTCCTACTCCTCATCGCCACGGTCAGCGCTGTGATTACTGTCGCTATACTTTTCTCCGATCAAACCCGTGCGGTTGATGAACGGCTCCCTGTCCCCGCAGAGTTCGCCACCTCAGAGCACAGGGTCAGGGAAGTCGCACCAGACAGCGGAAGGAAGAGAGATTGGGAGTACGAGGATTCTTCAGGCAATAGCATGAAAATGTCGAAATGTGATGATTCCGGCTTTTTCTCGTCGTCCAAGACCTGCTTTGTAACTGAAGATAAAATGGTGTGGTTCGAATATATAGACACCAGAGGCCAATCCCAGGAAGTAATCACTTACGACGGAGTTGAGTACAAGGCAGAATGTATCCGGAACGGCAGTTTCTGGGACTGGAATGTCAAAATGTACTGCGGATCAGAGCCTCGCTGAATCTCCCCTCCCGCGGTGGTGGACACTGGGCCTGGCCGTCACCCGGCAGCTCCGAGACGGCCGCGATGATCACCGCCACCCGGCCGCCGGGCTTCAGTAAGTTGCCTGACACTGGCCAACTAACTTGTCAGCTCATAGTAAAAACCCGCGGCACCGGACCTTTCGATCCGGTGCCGCGGGTTTTTACTGCGGATTTTTTAGTTCTTCAGCAGCCAACCACCCGGGTGCTGAAAAACGGAACTAGAAGTCCCAGTCGTCGTCTTCCGTGTTCACGGCCTTGCCGATCACGTAGGAGGAACCGGAGCCGGAGAAGAAGTCGTGGTTCTCGTCGGCGTTCGGGGACAGGGCGGAAAGGATGGCCGGGTTCACGTCCGTCAGGGTGGACGGGAACATGGCCTCGTAGCCCAGGTTCATCAGCGCCTTGTTGGCGTTGTAGTGCAGGAACTTCTTGACGTCCTCGGCCAGGCCGACGCCGTCGTACAGATCGTGCGTGTACTGGACTTCGTTTTCGTACAGCTCGAAGAGCAGCTCGTACGTGTAATCCTTCAGTTCCTGGCGGCGTTCCTCCGGCAGGGTCTCCAGTCCACGCTGGAACTTGTAGCCGATGTAGTAGCCGTGCACAGCCTCGTCACGGATGATCAGGCGGATCAGGTCTGCCGTGTTTGTCAGCTTGGCCCGGGAGGACCAGTACATCGGCAGGTAAAAGCCGGAGTAGAACAGGAAGGACTCCAGCAGGGTGGAGGCAATCTTGCGCTTCAGGGGATCATCACCGCGGTAGTACTCGGTGACAATCTGCGCCTTCTTCTGCAGGTTCTCGTTCTCGGTGGACCAGCGGAACGCCTCGTCAATCTCCTTGGTGGAAGCCAGGGTGGAGAAGATCGAGGAGTAGCTCTTGGCGTGCACGGACTCCATGAACGCGATGTTCGTGTAGACCGCTTCCTCGTGCGGGGTGAGCGCATCGGGGATCAGCGACACGGCGCCAACCGTGGCCTGGACGGTGTCCAGCAGCGTCAGTCCGGTGAACACGCGCATGGTCAGCTGCTGCTCTTCCGGGGTGAGCGTGTTCCAGGACTGGACGTCGTTGGACAGCGGCACCTTCTCGGGCAGCCAGAAGTTGTTGACCAGACGGTTCCAGACTTCTACGTCTTTCTCGTCCTGGATGCGGTTCCAGTTGATCGCCTGCACGTGGTCGATCAGCTTCAGCTTCTCGGTCATGAATGTTTCCTTGTCTTCAAAAGTTCCGGGGAGGGAGTGCGGTTGGTGCAGGCCTTACAGCATGCAGGAAACGCAGCCCTCAACCTCGGTGCCTTCCAGGGCGAGCTGGCGCAGGCGGATGTAGTAGATGGTCTTGATGCCCTTGCGCCAGGCGTAGATCTGCGCCTTGTTGATGTCGCGGGTGGTGGCGGTGTCCTTGAAGAACAACGTCAGGGACAGGCCCTGGTCCACGTGCTGCGTGGCAGCGGCGTAGGTGTCGATGATCTTCTCGTAGCCGATTTCGTAGGCATCCTGGTAGTACTCCAGGTTGTCATTGGTCAGGTACGGGGCCGGGTAGTAGACACGTCCCAGCTTGCCTTCCTTGCGGATCTCGATCTTCGACGCCACCGGGTGGATGGAGGAGGTGGAGTTGTTGATGTAGGAGATCGAGCCGGTGGGCGGCACGGCCTGCAGGTTCTGGTTGTAGATGCCGTGGGCCATCACCGAATCCCGCAGCTCGGCCCAGTCAGCCTGGGTCGGGATCTTCACGCCGGCGAACAGTTCGCGCACCCGCTCGGTCTGCGGTACCCATTCGGAGTTGATGTACTTCTCAAAGTACTCACCCGTGGCGTACTTGGACCGCTCAAAGCCGGCGAACTTGCGGCCGGTCTCGATGGAGAGCAGGTTTGAGGCCCGCACGGCGTGGTAGACCACCGTGTAGAAGTAGATGTTGGTGAAGTCGATGCCCTCTTCGGAACCGTAGTGGACCCGCTCGCGGGCCAGGTAGCCGTGCAGGTTCATCTGGCCCAGGCCAATGGCGTGGGACTGGTCGTTGCCCTTGGCAATGGACGGAACGGAGCCGATGTGGCTCATGTCCGAGACAGCGGTCAGCGCACGGATGGCTGTTTCAATGGTCCGGCCGAAGTCCGGGGAGTCCATGGTCTTGGCGATGTTCAGCGAGCCAAGGTTGCAGGAGATGTCCTTGCCGGTCTCGTCGTAGGACAGGTCATCCTTGTACGTGGTGGGCTCGGAGACCTGGAGGATTTCCGAGCACAGGTTGGACATGATGATCTTGCCGTCGATCGGGTTGGCACGGTTTACCGTGTCCTCGAACATGATGTACGGGTAGCCGGACTCGAACTGGATCTCGGCAAGGGTCTGGAAGAACTCGCGGGCACGGATCTTGGTCTTCTTGATCCGGGCGTCGTCCACCATCTCGTAGTACTTCTCGGTGACCGAGATGTCGGAGAACGGCATGCCGTAGACCTTCTCGACGTCGTACGGGGAGAACAGGTACATGTCCTCGTCGCGCTTGGCCAGTTCGAAGGTGATGTCCGGAACGACGACGCCGAGGGAGAGGGTCTTGATGCGGATCTTCTCGTCCGCGTTCTCACGCTTGGTGTCCAGGAACCGGTTGATGTCCGGGTGGTGGGCGTGCAGGTACACGGCACCGGCGCCCTGGCGGGCACCGAGCTGGTTGGCGTAGGAGAAGCTGTCTTCGAGGAGCTTCATCACGGGGATCACGCCGGAGGACTGGTTCTCGATCTGCTTGATCGGCGCGCCGACCTCGCGGATGTTGGTCAGCGCGAAGGCCACGCCGCCGCCGCGCTTGGAGAGCTGCAGTGCGGAGTTGATGGAGCGGCCAATGGACTCCATGTTGTCTTCGATGCGCAGCAGGAAGCAGGAGACCAGCTCGCCGCGCTGGGCCTTGCCGGCGTTCAGGAAGGTGGGGGTGGCGGGCTGGAAGCGGCCCTCGATGATTTCATCCACCATCTGCACGGCCAGCTTCTCGTCGCCGCGGGCCAGGTGCAGGGCAACCATGCACACGCGGTCCTCGTAGCGCTCCAGGTAACGCTTGCCGTCGAAGGTCTTCAGCGTGTAGGAGGTGTAGAACTTGAACGCGCCCAGGAAGGTCTCGAAACGGAACTTCTTCTTGTAGGCACGCTGGTAGAGGTCCTTGATGAAGTTCATGGAGTACTGGTCGAGCGTTTCGCGCTCGTAGTACTCATTCTTCACCAGGTATTCCAGCTTCTCTTCCAGGTCGTGGAAGAACACCGTGTTGTTGTTAACGTGCTGGAGGAAGTACTGGCGCGCAGCAGCGCGGTCGGCGTCGAACTGGATCTCGCCGTTCTTGCCGTACAGGTTCAGCATGGCGTTGAGCTCGTGATAGCCCAGGTCCTTGTAAGCCTCGGGGAGCTCCTTGGAGGCTGTCATGCCGGCTTCTGCGACTGATGTGTCCAAAACTTTTCCAATCCTTCGTTAACCTTGGCGACGTCCTCGGACGTGCCCATGAGTTCAAATCGATACAGCACGGGGACCTGGCATTTCACGGCGATGATGTCCGCCGCGAGGCAATAGGAGTCCCCGAAGTTTGTGTTGCCCGCCCCAATCACTCCCCGGATCAAGGAGCGGTTGTGCTCGTTGTTCAGGAACTTGATGACCTGTTTGGGCACGGCGCCCTTGGCCGCGGCCCCCGGCTGTGCTGCGGTTCCCCCGTAGGTGGGGAGCAACAGCACATAGGGCCGGCGGGCCAGCAGGGTGGGCCGGGGAGTGTGGAGCGGGAGCTGGGCCGCGGGGACCCCGAGCTTTTGTACAAAGCGTCGGGTGTACCCGGAGGCCGATGAGAAGTAAATCAGGGACGCGTCCGTTTCCGGGTGCCTCTCTTCTGCGGATGCCTCTGCCGGAATGCCGGCCTGGTCTGCCATCCCCAGTGTCATGGTTGCTGCGCTCCTGACGGGTTCTGCGCGGGTGGTGCGTGGTGCGGTGATGCGAGGTGCTGCTAAGGGAAACCGTGGGCCGGAGGGCCCGTGGGATTCTTAGGCGACGGAGGAGACCTGCGCCTGGGCCAGCTCTTCGATCTTGTCGGGACGGAAGCCGGACCAGGAGTCCTGCTCGGTGACGACAACGGGGGCCTGCATGTAGCCCATGGAACGGACGCGCTCAAGGGCCTCGGGGTCCTGGGACATGTCCACGCTCTGGTACACAATGCCCTTCTTGTCGAGGGCGCGGTAGGTGGCGTTGCACTGAACGCAGGCGGGCTTGGTGTAAACCGTAACGGTCATGGTCTGGTCTCCCCTAGTGAAGCTGTGAAAGCTGTTCTGTTGCTGGGTTTTGGTTGCTGGTTGTAGCTGGGTGAAGTCTGTTGCTGCGGTGATGCGGGAGCTTTCTGTGAAGCTCGAAGTCTGTTCCTAGATACTACATCCAGTTACCTGCCCAGACACTACATCTAGTGCGCACCTCTAGGGGGAACCCCCACATGATGTATTACAAGTATGTCATTACAGGGGGTCTTCGTCCACAGTTTGTGCACAGGGATTACCGCGGTATTCGTGAGGTTTACGCGGTTCCGGCAGGGTTCTCCACAGCCTGTGCAGAACCGAATGCACATGTGACGAGATCGGCAAGATGCTTGCGTGTCGCGTACCGTGGGCGTGTCGCCTCTAGTACCCCCGAACACTAGATATTGTGGTCGACGCCCCGGGGCAACGAAGAAGGAGCTGGCATGGTGAACCCGATCCATTTGAAGACCCTCCTTGAGGTGCTCCGTACCGGCTCCTTCGCCGCCGCAGCCCTGCGCCTGGGGTACACCGCCTCCGCCGTGTCGCAGCAGATGTCCGCCCTCGAGCGGGACACGGGCACCCAGCTGTTTGTCCGCTCTGCCCGCACGGCCTCCCCCACTGAGGCCGCTGTTGTGATGGCCCGGCACGCCGCGAAGGTGCTGACGGACATGGACGCACTTCTGGCCGCAGCTGCGCGTACCGGCCAGGACACCGGACACGAACTGCGGTTGGGTATTTTTCCCAGCCTCGCCACGTTCGCCCTGCCGGAGCTGCTCTCCTCTCCCGGCTGGCAGGAGCTGGGCATCAGCCTGAAGCTCTCCGTTGCCGAGCCCGCCCAAACCATCCAGGGACTGCGCACCGGCGGGGATCTGGACGTCGCACTGGTGTACCAGGTGGGTCAGGGCGGACTTGCCTGGCCGTCCACGATCAGCCGCCAGTGGCTCGGGGATGACAATTTCAGGGTGGTGCTGCCGGAGTCCTGGGGAATCCGCGACGGCGCGGAAGTCACTGCCGAGCAGCTCGCCGGCATGCCCTGGATCATGCATCATCCCGGCACGCCGGATGCACTGGTGATTGAGCGGCTGTTTGCCAGCTGCAGCCTGCACCCCCGGGTCTCTGCATGGTGCGATGACTTCAACGCCAGCCTGGCCATGGCCGCGGCAGGCCTGGGCGCGGCCCTGGTGCCGGAACTGGCCATGCTGAACCGGCCCGCGGGGACGGTGGTGCTGGACGTGCCGGAGATCCGGCTGGCCCGCAGCATTTTCGCCCTTCTTATTCACGAACAGAACGTGCAGGTGCGCCTGTTCCTGGACCGGCTGGCGGACGTTTTGGGCAGTCGGAGCATTGTGCCGCTGCCCACATCCGGCAGCCGGGACGGCTGAAAAATCGTCGTCCCGGCACCGCCGGGGCAATACTGGCCTAATGACCACCGGCGAACAGTCCCTCTACAAACGGTCATTCAGTGCCGTCACCAACCGGGTTACCGGCTTCCTGCGCTACACGCGCCTTCAGCTCGCACTGAAGGCTGCCATCGCCGTCGGCATTGCCTGGACCCTGGCCCCGCACGTCCCCGGGGTGGCATCACAGTACCCGTACTACGCACCGCTGGGCGCGCTGGTGAGCATGTATCCCACCGTCTTCGGTTCCCTGCGAACCGGCCTGCAGACCCTGGCCGGTCTCGTGGTGGGCATGGCCCTGGCCCTGGGCGCGCTGCTCTTCGGTGCCCCGAATGTCCTGACCATTTCCCTGATTGTGGGACTCGGCGTCCTGCTGGCCGGCCTGCCCCATCTGGGCGCCTCGGGCCGGGATTACGTGCCTGTCGCCGCACTGTTTGTACTGGTACTAGGCGGTGATGATCCGGACGGGTATTCCTTCGGCTATATGGTGCAGATGCTGGTCGGAGTCGTCGTCGGGCTGGTCGTCAACGCCACCGTGTTCCCGCCGCTGCACCTGAACGGCGTCGTGAACGGACTCGTGGCCCTGCGCCAGTCACTTGCCAGGCAGCTGCGGGACATGGGCAGCGCCCTGGGAGAAACCTGGCCGCCGGAGCATGAGGAATGGTCCCGTCGCGAAAGCGAGCTGGACGGGCTTACCGGCGAGGTTCGGGAGGCCGTGGAACTGGCTGACAGCAGCCGCCACGGAAATATCCGCAGCCGCAAGTACCGGCGCGACTTCGACGCCGACTACCGGGCCCTGCGGGCGATGGAGCGCGCAACGGCACACGTTAAGGACATGACAGACGTGCTCACGGACGCCATCTGGCGCAACCCGGAGAACGTGGCAGTCCCGGCGCCGCTGGCCGAGCCGCTGGCCAGGGCCGTGGCGGCGTGCGCTGAAGCCGTGGAGGTTTGGGATCCGGAAAGCGACGAGCACGCGGCGGCCACCGAGTCCCTGGTCGAGCTGGTGCGCCTGGTGAACACCTCGGGTTCCGCTGACAGTCCGGTAGATGCCACCGCGGCAATGGCCATGGACCTTCGCCGCATCCTGCGCACCGTTAGTACGGTGGCCGAACAGTAGTTGCAGGACATCGGGAACAATTCTTTCCAATGTCTGAATCCCGCAGCAGCGCTGGGAAGGGCGGCCCTCATGGAACCCTGTACCCGCAGGCAACGGTTGACACTTTTCCGCACAGTGGCAGACTCGCACTACATAGTGGAAAGTTGACGCACCATCCGTTGGGGTCGGCCGCCCGTGAATCCGGGCAGACATTTATGGTGGGCCTCCCGAGTACAGGGGGAACCAAATGCCAGCGAAAATGCACAGGAGTACCGGCACGATATTCGCCGCCATGGCGGTGGCCGTCATGGCCGCCTCCGGATGTTCCGGAACGGAGACAGGCACCCGTTCCACGGACACCGGCGCCACTGACGTCCCGGTGACAGAGCAAACCCGATCGGTGAGCGGTACGCCTGCCGCTGCACCCCGGGACAGGGGCCCGCTCGTCACGCGGATCAAGACCAACGACGACGGCGCGCCCGGCTCCATGACGGTCGAAGGACTCACCACGGATTCGGAGGCCCTCGAGTTCGAGGTGGCCTGCGACCGGGAGGACACCATCAGGGTAGAGGTTGCGCGGATCGGTTTTGTGCAGATGACCTGCCCCATGACCGAGGGCCTGACCCATACCACCACCATGGACATCAGCGGCTTGGAACAGGACATAACGACGGGTGAGCGTGAACTGCAGATCACGGCCACCGGGACCGAAGGCACGGTTTGGGAAGTAGCGGTCACCAAGGCAGACCGGGCCTGACTCCGCGGCGGACCCGCGGCGCGGCCCCTCCCCTATTCGGCCTCGGTGAGCAGGCCCAGCTCGGCCAGCTGCCGTGACATTCCCGCCCCGTCAGGTGCATAGATCCACGGCACGTCAACCGGTGTCTGGCCGGGACGGCCCGTCCGTCCGCCAGCCAGGACCGCTTCGCCGGCAGAGAGCTGGCGGATGGCAATAGCCCGCACCTTGTCGGGGTGCTCCTGCGCGAAGGCGGCATAGATCTCTTCATCATGCTGGCCGTCGTCGCCGATCAGCAGCCACTGGATGTCCGGGAATTCCTCCGTCAGGCGGGCCAGCTGGGTGCGCTTGTGTGCCTGACCGCTGCGGAACCAGCGGTCGGTGGTGGGGCCCCAGTCGGTGAGCAGCAGGGGGCCGGCAGGGTAAAGGTTCCGCGTGATGAAACGGGTCAGTGTTGCTGCCACGTTCCATGCTCCGGTGGAGAGGTAAAAGACCGGGCCTACCGGATTCTGGCGGGCGAGCCTGTCCATCATCACGGCCATGCCGGGGGTGGGGGTACGTGCGTGTTCATCCAGCACAAAGGTGTTCCAGGCTGCCAGCATCGGCCGCGGCAGGGCGGTGACCATGATGGTGTCGTCAATGTCTGAAACCACACCCACCCTGGCCGCAGGATCCACCACATAGACCGGGGCCACCGTTTCTTCCCCGTCCTCGGAATGCAGGGTCACGGTGGTCCAGCCGGGCTCCATCTGCGCCGGCAGGCGAACATCAATCACGCCGCCGCGGTCCGCGGTGACTACGTGCTTGCTGTCCCCCACCTGAACAGTGATGGTGGCCTTGTTGACCGGGGGGCTGATGAAGTTGCGCCAGCCGCGGATGCCGTCGGCAATGGCCTTGGACGCCAGTGATTTTTCGTTTCCGCGGAAGTATCCGGGCTTGGCCAGGACGACGCGGCCCAGCACCCGCACCCAGGTGGTGGAACCGTACCCGGTGAACGGCAGGACAGTCTGAACGTCTCCCCGCTTTCGGGCATGTTCCTCACGCCACGCATGCAGGGAATCCTCCAGGCGCATACCGAGGTGGGCAACCGGGGTTTTCCCGGCGGGACGGTCCGTCGTGTTGTGTGCCATTTTCCCAGTCTGTCAGAAACGGGCGGCCGCCGTTTCCGGCGGCCGCATCGGCTTCCCTGCGTTAGACCCGGTATTTCGTTGTCACCGGGCAGTCGAACGGATCGCGGGCCGCAAGGCCCACCTTGTTCAGATACTTCACCACAATCCCGTAGGACTGCAGCAGGGTGGTTTCCGTATAGGGGATGGAGTGCTTGGCGCAGTGTTCCTTGACCAGTTCGCTGGCCCGGGCCAGGTGCGGCCGGGGCATGCTGGGGAAGAGGTGGTGCTCCACCTGGTAGTTCAGCCCGCCCATCAGGGTGTTCATGCCGCGGCCCACGATGTTGCGTGAGGTCAGCACCTGCCGGCTGAGGAAGTCCACCTTGGAGTCCTTCGGAATGATCGGCATGCCCTTGTGGTTCGGGGCAAAGGAAGCGCCCATGTACACGCCGAACACTGCCATCTGGACACCGATAAACGCGAACGCCATGCCCACGGGAAGGAAGAAGAAGACAGCTGCCAGGTAGAGGCTCAGCCGCAGCAGGACAACGGTGATTTCCCAGGCCCGGCCCTTGACCGCGTTCTTGGAAAACAGGTGCCGGATGGAGGTGACGTGCAGGTTGATGCCTTCAAACATCAGAATCGGAAAGAACAGCCATCCCTGCCGGCGGGCAAACCATGCCATAAAACCCTTTTGCCGCGCGGCCTGTTCCGGCAGGAAGGAGATGGTGTCCATCTCGATGTCCGGGTCCTTGCCCACGGTGTTCGGGTTGGCGTGGTGCCTGCTGTGCTTGTTCATCCACCACTGGTAGCTGATGCCCACCACTGCGTTGGCCAGGAAGCGGCCCGCCCGGTCATTTGCCGGACCGGATTCGAACACCTGGCGGTGCGAAGCCTCGTGCGAAATGAAAGCAAGCTGGGTCAGCAGCACCCCCAGTGCGGCGGCGATCAGCAGCTGGAACCAGCTTTCCCCGATAAAGAATGATCCCGTTGCAGCGGCAATAAGTCCGGCGAACAGGAATGCGGCGGTGGTGATGTAGAAAGACCGCCGGCGCTTCAGCAGGCCCTCGTCACGGACGGCCTTAAGCAGTCCGGAGTAGGTGCTGGTGATACTGGCCCGGCGGGGCTTCTTTTCACTCGGCTCTTCATTTACGGGTGCAGTGGGGGGTGCGGTTATGCTCATTCGGCCTTCTGGTCGTCTGCGACTTCCCAGCCGAGGTGGTGAACGGATTCGTTCTGTAGATGTGACTACCCTAACCCGGAATGCTGGTATTTCGCTGTGACCGTTCCGTAATCTGTCCGCCGTATTGACTCCCGGGGCGTCCGCGCGCCTGTCTCCGCACCGCTGGACACCGCGTTTAGGCTGTTCCAAAACGGAGGAGGGAACATGGCCGGCAACGTCAGCGGCGGAAGCCGGAAAGGCGGACTGCAGTTCTTTCCGCAGTCCGCACAGGAAAGCAGCAGTGCCCCGCCCCGCCCCTGGCTAAATCCCGCGGCGTACTGGCCTTCCCTGTCCGATGCGACAGCCGGGCTTCCGGCGCCCGTGGCAGTGCTGGGCATGGAGGCCCTGCGCTTCAACGCGGCTGACCTGGTTCGGCGTGCCGACGGCGTCCCGCTGAGGATCGCCAGCAAATCACTGCGTGTCCGCGGCATTATTGAGTCCCTGCTCCGGGCTCCGGGGTTCCGCGGCGTTTTCGCTTACACACTGGCGGAGGCCTTATGGCTGGCGGAGTCCTGTGCTGACGTCCTGGTGGGCTATCCCAGCACCGACCGTGCGTCCCTGAGCCGCCTGCTGGGTGACGACCGGCTCGCTGCACGGGTGACCCTGATGGTGGATGAGGAATCCCAGTTGGACCTGGTGGATTCCCTGGCTCCCCCCGGCCGGCGCGCGCCTGTGCGGATCTGCCTGGATGTGGACGCGTCCTGGCAGGCGCCGGTCCTGGGTTTTATTGGAACCCGCCGCTCTCCCCTGCACCGTCCGGACGACGCCGTGGGGCTGGGCGCCCGGATAGCCGCCCGCCCGGGGTTTCAACTGGTGGGCCTGATGATGTACGAAGCGCAGGTCGCCGGCGTGGGCGATGCCGTTCCCGGCGCCCGGGCGGGAAATGCCCTGATGCGCCGCATCCAGTCCCGGTCCATGGCGGAGCTCCGCGCGCGGCGGGGCAGGATTGCCCGGGAGCTGCGGAACCTGGCGGATCTTGAATTCGTCAACGGCGGCGGCACCGGCTCCGTGGAGGCAACCCGCGAAGATGCCTCCGTGACCGAGATCACCGCGGGGTCCGGCCTTTTTGCCGGGCACCTCTTTGATACCTACCGTTCCTTCTCCCCCGCCCCCGCGGCGGCCTTCGCGTTCGACGTCGTGCGCCGGCCCGCACCGGATACCGCCACCATACTGGGCGGAGGGTGGATCGGTTCCGGACCCCCGGGAGCATCCCGCGTCCCGCAGCCTGTCTGGCCGCCGGGACTGAGCCTGCTGCCGCGGGAAGGAGCCGGTGAAGTGCAGACCCCTTTGCGCGGCGGTGAAGCACGTCGGCTGCGCCCCGGGGACCGGGTCTGGTTCCGCCACCCCAAGAGCGGTGAGCCGGCCGAACACGTCAATGAATACCATCTGGTGGAGTCCGGGGAGGTAGTCGGAGTGCTGCCCACCTACCGTGGCGAAGGGAAGGCGTTCCTGTGAGCGTGGATAACGTGTGGCGGAACTGGGGGCGGAACGTCACCGCTGTACCGCTGCGGAGCGAACGTCCCGCCGGAATGGCAGATCTGCAACGCAGCGTGGCCCGGGCGTCAGCTGCCGGACTGAGGGTGAAGGCGGTGGGCGCCGGACACAGCTTTACGGCTGCTGCCGCCACCGACGGAGTCCAGCTGAACCTGGACGGCCTGCAGGGGCTGGTCAGTGCAGACACCGCAACGGGCAGGGTACGGCTGCTGGCCGGCACCCGGCTGTACCAGGTCCCGGCGCTGCTGGCACCCTATGGGCTGGCCATGCCCAATCTCGGGGATATCGACCGGCAGTCACTCGCCGGCGCCATCTCCACCGGCACTCACGGTACCGGTGCGGCGTTCGGCGGGCTCTCAACGCAGGTCCGCGGCCTGACCCTGGTCCAGCCTGACGGCGGGCTTCTGGACCTGACCCACGATGATCCGCTGCTTCCAGCCGCCGCACTGGGCTTGGGTGCGCTCGGGGTGATTGCCGATGTAACCCTTCAATGTGTACCTGCCTTTGTCCTCCGCGCCGAAGAACGGTCCGAACCGCTGGCGGAGGTCCTTGCCGGACTCACGGACCGGGTGAAGGCGGCGGATCATTTCGAGTTCTACTGGTTTCCCCACACAGACCGCGCCGCCACTAAAACCAATACCCGCCTGCCGGGCACGGCACAGGTCAGGGCGCTGTCCCCTGCGGGGCGGTGGCTGGACGAGACCCTGCTGTCCAACACCGTCTTCCGTGCCACCTGCGCCGCAGGCCGGGCAGCGCCGGCAGTTATCCCGGCGGTGAACCGCGCGGCCGCCCGGATGCTGGGTGGCCGGGACTACGCTGACGCCTCTGACCGGGTATTTGCGCAGCGGCGCACGGTGCGGTTTCGGGAAATGGAGTACGCCCTGCCTGCGGCACGGCTGGAGTCCGCCTTCACGGCCCTGCGACAGTTGGTCCGGGAGCGCCGGTGGCGGATTTCGTTTCCGGTGGAAGTGCGCTGGGCGGCGGCCGACGGACTCTGGCTATCCACTGCCCACGGACGGGACACCGCCTACATTGCCGTACACCGGTATTACCGGGAGGAGTACCGGGACTATTTCGACGCCGTCGAAGAGGTGATGCTGGCACACGGCGGGCGGCCCCACTGGGGGAAGCTGCATACCCTTACCGCGGCGGACCTGGCCGGCCGGTATCCGCACTTCACGGATTTCCTGGCGGTTCGGGACCGGTTGGATCCGGACCGGGTTTTTGCCAACGCCTATCTCGACCGGGTGCTGGGGCCATGACGACGCATCATGCGGCTCCACTCCGCCTGCCCGTTATCCAGCCGGCCGCACCCTAGGATGGGGGCAGCCCGAGCCAAAGGAACCTTCGTGACATCAATGCCCGCCCATGATCGGACCCCTTCCCTCCCCCGGAGATGGTGGTGGGGCTTCGTGCCCTTTATTGCGCTCTCCGTGATCCATGTGGGTGCCAGGTTCGCCGGTGCTGCCGACATAGCGGATCCGACAAAGCTGACCCTGATGCCGCTGCTGGCGGTCGCCGCAGTCTGGGCATTCCGGGGAGCCGGTCCCCGGACCGGGCGCTCCCTCGCGGTGCCGGCAGTGCTGCTGCTGGCAGCCCTGCTGTTCTCCTGGTTCGGTGACGGGGCAGCAACCCTGTTTCCCTTTGCACCGGAACTGCCGGTAATGCTGGCATCCTTTGGGATCGCCCATATCTGCTACATCTGGCTCATGACCCGACACATCGCGGACCGGCCCTTTCCCCGCTGGGCACTGGTATTTCCACTGTGGTGGATAGCCATGCTGGTGGCGCTGTGGCCGGCCCTCGGCTCCCTCGCCCCGGCGGTGGCAGCGTACGGAATTGTGCTGGCCGGAACGGCGGCGACGGCGGCCCGCTGCGGCAAGGCAGTGGCTTCGGGCGGCCTGCTGTTCCTCGCCTCGGACACCATCCTCTCCTTCCGGATCTTTATGCCGGAGGCCATGCCGGACTGGACAAGCGGCATGGTGATGCTGACGTACTGCGCCGGGCAGGGCCTGCTCGTAGCGGGAATTGCACTGCACCGTACTTCGCCCCGCACCGCGGAGGGGAAGCAGGCCGGTCTGGCAGCGCGGCCGGCGAGGCCGCTGGCATCCTAACCGGCCGCTAATACCCAAGCCGTTCACGGAACTGACCGGCACTCATGACCGAAGCGCCCGCCCGGCGGCTGCGTTCGGCCAGTTCCCGGTCACTGGTGGCCACCGTGACACGGTGTCCGCTCCCGGCCAGCTGATTGGCCAGGAGGGCGACGGCGTCGTCCCCGGATCCGTCCGCCCGGACCAGGCGGAGCGGCGGTTCCGGTTCGGCGACCGCGCGGGCCGCCCCTTCCACAACAACCACGAACCCGGGAAACCAGAGCCCTTCCGGCAGATCAAGCACCGGACCCGGCATCCCGCGCGCTTGCAGGTCCCCGACCGCGGCCAGCAGCCGGGCAGCGGCACCTGCACGGTCTTTCCACCATCCGTCAGGGACGGAGCCGATAACGTTGGCTGCGTCCACCACTACCACCGGCCGGATCTGGAGCAGTGCGGCAAGACGCGGCCAGGAGCGCGCGAACGCAGGGTGCAGGGGGAAGGACTCCACCTCCCCCACCGGCACCCACTCCAGCGCCAGGCTCTCGGGATCGCTGATGACCGGCTCGAAGGCCTGCACCACGTCCCCCAGCAGGGTGGAATACGTCCAGACACCAAGGTCCAGGACGCTCATCATCCGCGGACGGATCGACGCCTGCGGTACCCCTGCCTCCTCCGCGGCTTCACGCAGGGCAGCGGCCTGCGCCGATTCATTCCGGTGCCTGGCTCCCCCGGGCAGCGCCCAGGTCCCGCCGTGGTGGCTCCAGCCCGCCCGGTGCTGGAGCAGGATTCCGCGCTGCGGATCAAAAGCGAGCAGCCCCGCCGCACCGAACCGGCCCCAGTAACGCCGGCCATCCGGCGCCGTCGTCCAGGCGTCTCCTGAATCGCGCGGCGGCCGGCCCGCTCCGCCCGGCGCAGAAGGTCCAGTACTCATGCGCCCAGCCTGCCATAACCGGCCGGAAACAGCTGCCGCGCAGCCCCGCCCGGACCGCGGGCTGCGCCTAGTCCCTTCGTGCGGGCCGGACCAGGGGCGGACTCAGGTGCTCGTCCGCAACCGTGTAGACGGTGGCCGGTGCACCCTTGGCCCGGCCGGCCTTACGGCCCGTATCGTGCAGCGCGCCCGCCATTTTCCGGGTGAAGTTCCCGGGATCAAGCCGGGGAACGTTCCACACGGCCTGGTAGACACGGCGCAGCTGATTCAGCGTGAATTCCTCCGGGAGCAGCTTTGCACCGGTAAGTGTGTACTCGATTTTGCCCGCGAGCCGTTCAACGGCAGCCGTGAGGATGTCCCGGTGGTCGAAGGCCGGCTTCTCATTGGCCAGGACCTCGTACGCCGGCATCCACTGCGCCGTTGCGGTCCCTGTGCCGGCGCTCAGGACCGGCAGTGCCCTGCCGTCGGTTTCCAGCAGCGCCAGGTGCGCCACGGATACCACGCGCATGCGCGGGTCCCGCCGGGGGGAGCTGAAGGTCGCGAGCTGCTCAACGTGGGCGCGGTGCTCCCCCAGCTCCAGGCCGGTCTTTTCCCGCAGCACACGCCAGGCTGCCTCGAGGGCGTCCTCCTCCGGTCCCACAAAGCCACCGGGCAGGGCCAGGGCCCCCTCCCAGGGCCGGTCGCGGCGGCGCACCATTGCCGTGTACAGCGTTCCGGCCGAGACGGCGAAAACCACCAGGTCCGCTGCCAGGGCAACCGACGGGTAGGCCCGCGGGTCATAGTCCCTGAGGAAGCGGTATTCATCGTGAGACATCAGACTCCTGCCAGTACCGTGCGCGTGGCCCAGGGCGGGGACGAAAAGCGGAACCGGTCCTCGATGATCAGATCAGTGATCCGGGTGGCCGTGGCCAGGCGTTCGGCGTGGTCCCCCGACATCAGGACCCATGAGTGTCCGGCCGTGGTGAGCTCTTCCTTGAACCACTCCGTCATCTCTTCCCGGGGGTGCCCGGCTTCCCGCCACCCGTCGTCCTCGAAGGCAACGCCGTCGTGGTCCGTAACGAGGTAGAGATCGCGTCGGGGCAATTGCTCGACGGCGCGGTAGGACCCGTAGCTCTGTTCACCGATGTAGACGCGTTCGAAGAGTGCGGTGGTGATGACGTCGGTGTCGGCTATGACCAGGGGGCACCGGGCCGCTGCATCGTTTTCCAGCTGATTCTGCCGTTCACCGATGTGGGCAAAGTCCGCGGCGGTCCAGATCATGTCGGAGAGCGCGGACCCCGGACTGGCAGCCTGCGCCGCAGCGAACTTCTCGTAGGTGTACTGCCGGCCGTATTCCGGAACGTCGGCAAGCTCCGGATAGCGGGAGCGGTAGTGCGCTGTCAGGGCACGGGCAAGGGTGGTGGTGCCGGTGGACTGTGCGCCCACCACAATGATCCGGACGGCCAGATCCTGCCGGGCCGGGTCAATAATGTTGGGCCAGGCCGCGGCAAGGTCATCGCGGCATAGAGTGCCACTGACCGGGTGGGTCACGCGGGAAGGATCCACCGGCACATGGGCCGCACCGAAGTCGCCGGCGAGCTGCCAGCCGTACTCCTCCGAGCTGAAGACCGCGTCCACGGAGGTGATGCCATTCATCTTCAGGGCCAGGCGGAGCGACTCGTTGTGGGCCTTCCACATGGCCGCCGAGGAATAGTCCACGGGGGCATCGTTGGGCATGCCGATGACGCTGACGTTCCCCTGCCCGAATTCCGCCGTAAGCCACTTCACCCGGTCCTCCAAGGTGATGCTTTCAAACCGGCTGCCCAGCACTACCACTGCCAGCCGGTCCGACTGCTCCGCTGCACGGGCGATCAGGTGCCGGTGGCCGGCGTGGGGCGGGTAGAACTTGCCGATGATGACGCCCTGGCCATAGCGGTTCATGCCGGGACCTTTCCTGCCGCGGCGGCGGGGGCCGCAGCATTGCGTGTGCGCTTCCAATCAACGAGCCCGTAGATACAGAGGGCCAGGAATCCCATGTACAGGATTGCGGTGAGGTTCAGGCCCCGGGAGAAGTACAGCGGAATGCTGACCAGATCAATGACAATCCAGGCGTACCAGTGCTGGAAAATCTTCCGGGCCTGTCCGTAGGTGGCCAGGAGCGATGCGGCAAGGACAAAGGCATCAGGCCAGGGAACCTCGGAGTCGGTTCCATGGGTGAGGATCATGGCTATGGCCACCGTGGCCAGGGCTACGGCCCCCACCCCGCACGCAAGCTCCCTGGGGCCTGCGTCCCGGATCGGCAGGTCCCCGGTGGAGTTGGTATCCCTGGCTCCGCGGACCCAGTTGTACCACCCATATACGGAGACGGCTGCGAACACAGCCTGCAGCAGGGTCTCCCCGTAGAGGCCGGCCCCGAAGAACAGGATCATAAAGGCTACGTTGTTGATGATGCCGATTGGCCAGTTCCATGCCCGCTGCCGGGCGACGCCGTAGACACAGGCCGCACCGGTAACAAACCCGATAACTTCTATCCAGCTGACGGGCGCTCCGAGCAGATCTGCTGCCGGGGCATTCATCCAGTCCAGTATTGCGTCCATGGCGTCCACGTCCTTATTTATTGTCACTATGACAATTAGTAGCCTAGACCGGCTGGACAGGAAGGGATAGGCCCCAGGTGAACCGGATGTGTGACCTCAGCCACCATCCGGACCAGCGGCCGCGCATGGGGCCGGGGCATTCCGGCAATAAAAAAGCCCCGCCCGAAGGCGAGGCACTTTCCATGAATATTTGGTGGAGCTGAGGGGACTCGAACCCCTGACCCCCTGCATGCCATGCAGGTGCGCTACCAGCTGCGCCACAGCCCCAAATATTTCAGTGTTGTAGTAATCCAGAGGATTTCTTTCCACCGCAAACCCTTCGGTTTCCCGAAGGTTTTGGTGGAGCTGAGGGGACTCGAACCCCTGACCCCCTGCATGCCATGCAGGTGCGCTACCAGCTGCGCCACAGCCCCAAAACTTGAGTTGTTCGCCTCACTTTTCCGGTGACCGGGGCGAAGCAACTCCTCTACCTTAGTACAAATCGGCAGGAGCGCAAAATCCAGCCCGGGCCCGGTTTAACGGGCCGTGCGGCGGGGTTTTCAGCCCTCTACCGGTCCGGTGGGGAGGGAGTCCAGGCCCACGTTGTGCTGGGTCAGATGCCAGGCCGGATGGCCATGCCGGTCCGGGGTTTCCTGCAGCACTGACCAGTGACAGTTGGAGACACTGGAGATGACTGCCCAGGATTCAGTGGGCAGCCCGAGCAGGGCACAGATTCCCGCGCGGATCGCTCCCCCGTGGCTCACGGCCACCAGGGTGCCACCGGCCGGCACGTCCTGCACGGCCTCGTTCACCGCTTCTGCAACGCGCATGCCGACGTCGACACGTGTTTCGCCGCCGCCGGCGCGGACGCTGCCGACACCGGCAGACCAAGCTGCCAGCATCGCAGCGTCCTGCTCGGCTATTTGGGCGAAGGTTTTCCCTTCCCACTGCCCGGCGTAGGTCTCCCGCAGCCGTTTGTCCTGAACTACCGCCGGTGCCGTATGCGCGGCCAGGGCCAGGGCCGTGTTCAGGGCACGTCCCAGGTCGGAGGAGATGATGGCATCGGGCTGCAGATGCCGCAGCACCTGCGCGGCGTGGGCCGCCTGCCTTTCACCGCCCGCGTCCAGGGCAATGTCCTGCTGGCCCTGGAACCGTCCCACCCGGTTCCACTCGGTACGCCCGTGCCGCCAGAACACCAGCCGGCGGGAAGCGGACCCGGGATCCCAGGGGGCAGGGGCACTCATGCTCTGTGCTTACTCGCCGCCCGCAGGGGCGTCTTCCAGCTGAAGGTCAACTGCCGGGCAGTCCTTCCACAGGCGCTCCAGTGCGTAAAACACCCGGTCCTCCTCATGCTGGACGTGCACTACAACAGTTGCGTAGTCCAGGAGCACCCAGCGGCCCTCGCTGCGTCCTTCGCGGCGGACCGGCTTGAGGTCCATCTTGGACAGTTCCTCTTCGATGCCGTCAACGATGGAGTTGACCTGGCGTTCGTTCGAGGCTGAGGCGATGAGGAAAACGTCGGTGATGGCAAGCCGTTCACTGACGTCGATAGCAACAATGTCATCGGCAATCTTGGCAGACGCCGCTTTGGCCGCCGCCCGTGCAATGGCGATGGATGATTCGGTGGCGCTCAAAGTGGTTCTCCTTGGTGTAATCGGTCAGCCGCCAAGGCCGCCGACGATCATTAGTACTCCGACGATCAGGGCAAGTGTGCCCAGACCTGCAACACCGAAAACGGCAAAACGCAGTTTCCGGGTACGGCCGAGTCCGGCCGTCATAACATCAAGTGGGTCCAGGCCGAAGGCGTTGCGGGCACCGACGGGCCGTGCGGCCTCTTCGGACGCCAAGGGCGGATTCACCAGCGCATCGGCGCGGGCCAGTATCCGGGAATGCCGCACATCCGCGGCGTCCGCAGTGCGGCGCGGGGCGCCCGCAGGCTGCCTGGTCGGCGCCTTGCCCGGGACCACGGGAAGGGACCGCGCCGGCGGGGCATCCGCCTTGGGAGTGGATGACGTCACAATCGGCACATGGGAGGTGGGCGGTGCCTTCATGACGGGATGTTCCATCCCGGGCACCTTCACAAACTCCAGCGGTGTGACCATGGCCAGATTGTGCGCCGTCGACGGATCGTTGGAGGAAGGCCTGCGCTCCTCGTTTTCCCGGGAGAGTTTCTGCATGGCCTCCGTGCGGCGGTTCAGGACCTTTGCACGCTCAGCCAGGGCTTTCTGCTGCGCCAGCAGTTCAAGGTCAACCGCGTGCGGATCATCCGCCTGCATGGCTTCCATGGCGGCGATCTGGTTACGGGCCTGCCCCTCGAGTGCCTCGCGGGCGGCCAGTGCCTGCTCAACAGTCATGCCGGCAATGTCGGCGTTGGGATCACCGCCGGTCTCACCGCCCGCGGCACCCTTGGCCGGCCTGGCGGTTCCGGGCCGGCCGGTGCCTTCCCGGGCTGAGCGGGTCTGGGCTTCAGGGGTCTGAGCTTCGGGGGTCTGGGCTTCAGGGGTCTGGGCTTCGGCGGTTGGCGCCGCCGGGCTTTCCGTTTCGGGGCCGTCCGCTGCCGGGGCCGCAGAACCCGCACCGGCATTACGGGCCCGACGCCGGGACTCGACTCCCTGCGCCGGCTTCCCGGGGGTCTTCGGCGAGTCGGTCTTCTCCCCGGCATGCACGGGCTTTGCCGATACTGTCTCTTGTGCTGAACCACCGCGGGCGGATGCGTCGGGTCCGGTTTCAGTCCTGGTCCGGCCCTCGGACACCTGTTCCCGGGCAGCATCGGCAGCCGGCTGGCGGCGGCGTTCACGGCGCAGGGGCGCCGCGTCAGCGGAGGTAGCAGCGGCCGCCGGTTTCGACGGTTCCGGGACGGAGGTCGCTTCCGGAACCGGTGCTACGGCGTCATTCCCGCCCAGCGCCGCCGGTGCTGAAGACCTGGTGTTCGCCGCTGCAGCCCGCTGCTGCTGCTGCAGCCGAAGCTGGCGGCGGGTGGGAGGAGCGGTTCCGGAGTCACTGCGTTCCGGCGTTTCGGCCAGCGCCTTGTAGGCACGCAGTGCTTCGCGGTCGCGGGCACGCTGCTGGGATTCACGTTCCCGCGGGCCGGCCGGCGAATCCACCGGTGCGTCAGCCGCCCTACGGCTGCGCCTCGGCGCTTCTGCAGACTCTGGACCGTTAGTCATTTCCTACCCATCCGGTATGTGTGTTTACGCTACTGGTTCTGTTTTGGTTTCCACGTGGTTTGCCGCCTGGCCGGCGGGGGCATAGAGCCGGTGCTTAGCGATGTACTGAACCACGCCGTCCGGTACCAGGTACCAGACCGGCTTCCCCTCAGCCACCCGCCGTCGGCAGTCCGTGGAGGAGATGGCCATGGCCGGCACCTCCATCAGCGAGACATCCTCGCGGCCGACGTCTTCAAGCACATGCCCGGGACGGGTTACACCTACAAAATGCGCCAGGGACCATAGTTCCTGGATGTCCTTCCAGGACAGGATCTGGGCCATGGCATCGGCTCCGGTGATAAAGAACAGTTCGGCATCCGGCCGGGCCGCCTTTAAGTCACGCAGCGTATCGATTGTGTAGGTGGGGCCGGGCCTGTCGATGTCCACCCGGCTGACCGTGAAGCGTGGATTGGAGGCAGTGGCTACCACCGTCATGAGGTACCGGTGCTCAGCAGGGCTGACCTGCTGGGCGGCCGGCTTGTGCCACGGTTCCCCCGTGGGCACAAAAACGACTTCGTCCAAGTTGAACATGGACGCCACTTCGCTGGCCGCTACTAGGTGGCCGTGATGGATCGGGTCAAAGGTTCCACCCATCACGCCCAGGCGAACCCTGGGTGTACCGTTCCTATCGGTGCTCTGCGGTTCACCCATGGGGAAGAACGCCTCCGCTGACTCCACGTGTCAGGTCAGTCCTGAATGGCCTGGCCGTGATCGTGCTTGTTGGGGAACTGCCGCTGCGGATCTACGTGCTCTGCCTCTGCCTCATGCCGGTTGCCGACGTTGGTGAAGGACACCGTGATCAGCATCATCAGCAGGAACGCCGCGAAGATCACTCCGCCGTAGACGTACGGTGACGCCGGCAGTTCGACGTGGTGTTCCTCGGCCATTTCCGCAGCAGTAAGCACGGCGCCCGTAAGCTGGATCAGCATGTATCTCCCCTAGAGAGCAGTAGTCGCCGGGTAGCCGGCGGGGTCGGTTTCTAAGTCAATGGTACGCGTAACGCGCTGCACATCGCAGCCGGACGCCACCGGGGGCGGCCGGAGAGCATCTGCGGGTCCGTTAGGCGCGGGTATGCCCGTCGCCCTGGATGATCCATTTCGTGGTGGTGAGCTCCTTCAGCCCCATGGGTCCGCGCGCGTGCATCTTCTGTGTGGAGATGCCTACCTCCGCGCCCAGGCCCAGTTCACCGCCGTCGGTGAAGCGTGTGGAGGCGTTGACGATGACGGCGGCCGAGTCAATATCGGCGATGAACCGTTCCGCGTTGGCCAGGTCATTGGTGATGATGGCCTCAGTGTGTCCCGTGGTCCACCGGCGGATGTGTTCCACTGCCTCGTCCATGGTCCCGACCACGGCCACGGCCAGGTCCATATCCATGTATTCGCGCCCCCAGTCGCCGTCGTCGGCAGGCTCGGCGGTGACTCCCGCCGGCAGCAGTGCCATGGCGCGCGGATCGGCATGGAGGCGCACCCCGGCCCCGGCCAGTGCGGCCAGCACATCGGCCGCTGCCGGGGCGTCCTGGTGGATGAGCAGGGTTTCGACCGTGTTGCAGACGCTGGGCCGCTGCGTTTTGGCGTTGAGGAGGATGTCCACGGCCATCTCCACCGGCGCGCTGCGGTCCAGGTAGATGTGGACGTTGCCCTCCCCTGTTTCGATCACGGGGACCGTGGCGTTGGTGACCACTGACTGGATCAGTGACCGCCCGCCGCGCGGAATCAGCACATCCACCCGCCCGCGGGCCTTCATCAGGATGTTCGCTCCCTCACGGCCGAACCGGTCAACGCTCTGTACCGCGTCCGCGGGCAGTCCCTCCGCCTCGAGTGCGTCGCGGATAATGTCCACGAGCACGGCGTTTGTCGCAGCTGCAGCAGAGCCGCCCCGAAGAATCACGGCGTTACCGCTCTTTAGCGCGAGTCCGGCAATGTCCAGGGTGACGTTGGGGCGGGCCTCGTAGATGGCGGCCACCACGCCCATGGGCACGTGCACCTGGCGCAGCCTCAGGCCGTTGGGCAGGGTCTGCCCGCGGGCCACGGACCCCACGGGATCCGGCAGCCCGGCAAGGTTCTCCAAGGCGCCAACCAGCGCCGTGATCCGTTCCGGGGTGAGCGACAACCGGTCCAGCAGCGCCTGGGAGGTGCCGTTCTCCCGGCCCGCGGCAACATCCTTGGCGTTGGCTGCCAGGATGGCTTCCTGCTTTTCCTCCACGGTCCGGGCGATCCGCACCAGGGCCCGGTCCTTCCAGGCCCGGTTGGCACGGGCCAGGTACCTGGCCGCGCTGCGTGACCTGTCGGCCAGGGCATATACCTGTGCCTCGACGCCGGTGTCACCGGATTCCGGAAGGCCGGTATCCGCGCTGCTGCCGGCGGTCGGCGTTTCCAGGTTCGCGGTGTTCACTTCAGATGTGTTCACGGAAGTCATTCCCCCAGTGTAGGTCCAGTACCGGCGTCCGTCTCGGGGGCCGGTGCCTGCTGCTGGCGCAGCAGAACGAGGTCGTTGACGTGTACTACGGCGCGCTCGTAGCCGCGTCCCAACTCGCGGGAGAGCTCCCGGGTGGACCGGCCCAGCATGGAAGGCAGCTCGTCCGATCCGTAGTTGGTCAGCCCGTGGGCGATCACGCGTCCCGCGGCGTCCTGCAGGGCCACCGCGTCGCCGGGCTCAAAGGAGCCCTTGACGGCAACAATTCCGGCGGCGAGCAGTGAGCGGTGCCGGTCCCCCACGGCCCGGGCGGCGCCGTCGTCCAGCACCAGGGTTCCCTGGATCCGGGCGAGGTGGGCCAGCCACAGCAGCCGGATGGACTGGCGGCGGCCGCGGGTGGTGAACCAGGTGCCCACGTCCTCTCCGGCCAGGGCAGCGGCGGCGTTGGCCGTGGACGTGACGAGCGCCGGGATGCCCGACTCCGCGGCAATGGTTGCGGCTTCGACCTTGGTGGCCATGCCGCCGGTTCCCACGCCGGCCTTGCCCACGCGGCCAATGCGGACATCGGCAAGGTCCCTGGGACCGGTCACTTCGGGAATGCGGCGGGCACCTTCGGCAGGCGGGCCGTCATAGAGTGCGTCGACGTCGGAAAGCAGGATGAGGGCATCGGCCTTGACCAGGTGAGCCACGAGGGCGGCGAGCCGGTCATTATCGCCGAACCGGATTTCGTGGCTGGCAACCGCGTCGTTTTCGTTGACAATGGGCAGCACGCCGAAGTTCAGCAGCCGCTCCATGGCCCGGTGGGCGTTGGCATGGTGGGCACGGCGCATCAGGTCCTCGATGGTGAGCAGCACCTGGCTTACGGTGACACCATGCTCGCCGAAAGCTGCGGTGTAGCGGGCCATCAGCAGTCCCTGGCCCACGCTGGCGGCAGCCTGCTGAGAGGACAGCTGGGTGGGGCGTTTGCTCAGCCCCAGCGGGGCCAGTCCGGCACTGATGGCCCCGGACGAGACGAGGATAATCTCCGTTCCCTGGGCGTGCCGGGCGGAGAGCACATCGGCCAGGGAACGCAGCGCCGTATCGGAGATTCCCCCCACCACGGAGGTCAGGGAGGAAGAGCCGACCTTGACGACAATGCGGCGTGCACGTGCCAGTCCGGACCGGGAGGTAAGCGCACGGCGGGCAGGAGCGGCGAATTCGGTGTGTTCACTCATATCCTGCCCAGCCTATGCGTTAGTTCCGGCCGCCTGCCGGTGTGTGAAGCCTTTAGTCCGCTTCATTACCCTCGGTGTCGGCCGGCCGGGACGAGTGCTTGTAGTTGACCGATTCCGTCCAGATACCGGCCCGGCGCTCGTTTTCCAGCTCCTCGCGGGCAGCAGCCCGGGCATCCCTGCGCTTCTGGTGGTCTTCGCGCTTCTCCTCGCGGGTGGGGCGGGAGAATTCCTCAATGCGGATATCGCTGCCACGCGGCGAGGCTGCGAGCAGTTCCGCGCCGCCGATCATCGTCGGCTCCCAGTCAAAGACCACGCCGTCGCCCTCGCCAATCACTACGGCGTCGCCGGGCTTGGCGCCTTCCTTGAACAGCCGTTCCTCCACCCCGAGCTTGGCCAGGCGGTCTGCCAGGTAGCCCACGGCCTCGTCGTTGGTGAAGTCGGTCTGCTGCACCCAGCGGACCGGCTTTTCACCGAGGACACGAAAGAGGGGCTCCAGGTTCCGCTCCTCGCGGCGGATGCTGAATCCGCCCTTGCCGTTGACCGATCGCGGCTTCAGGACCGGCGGCTGGACGCGCGGCGGAGCCTGCTCGACCGAGTCGCGGGCTTCCTGCACAATCGCGGCCATGGCGAAACCGAGCTCGCGCAGGCCTTCGTGGCTGGCTGCGGATACTTCAAACACGCGGTAACCGCGCTCTTCCAGTTCGGGGCGCACGAATTCGGCCATGTCGCGGCCGTCCGGCACATCCACCTTATTCAGCGCGACCAGGCGCGGACGGCGGTTCAGCGGTACGACGTCGCCGTCAGCGCCCGCGTAGCTCATGTCCACTTCGTACTTCTCGAGTTCCTGCTCGATGATTTCAAGGTCACCGATCGGATCCCGGTCGGTTTCCAGTGCGGCGCAGTCCAACACGTGCACCAGTGCCGCACAGCGTTCCACGTGCCGCAGGAAGTTGTGCCCCAGGCCCTTGCCCTCGGAGGCGCCCTCGATCAGCCCGGGCACGTCGGCCACGGTGAAGCGGACATCGCCGGACTGCACCACACCCAGGTTCGGGATCAGGGTGGTGAAGGGGTAGTCCGCAATCTTGGGGCGTGCCGCTGACATCGCCGCAATCAGCGAGGACTTACCGGCTGACGGGAAGCCGACCAGAGCAATGTCGGCAATGGACTTCAGCTCCAGGACAATGTCCCGCTCCTCCCCCGGGATGCCCAGGAGGGCGAAGCCGGGAGCCTTGCGCTTCTGCGAGGACAGGGACGAGTTGCCCAGGCCGCCCTGGCCGCCGGCAGCGGCAATGTACTCGGCGCCCTGGCCAACCAGGTCCGCGAGGACTTCGCCGTCCTTGCTCTTCACCACGGTGCCGTCCGGAACCGAGAGCACGAGGGTTTCGCCGGTCTTGCCTGCACGCCAGTCACCCATACCGTTGCCGCCGTTGGTGGCGTGGCGGTGCGGGGCGTGGTGGTAGTCGAGCAGCGTGGTGGTCTGGCCGTCCACGCGCAGGATGACGTCGCCGCCGTCGCCGCCGTTGCCGCCGTCGGGTCCACCGAGGGGCTTGAACTTCTCACGCTTGACGGACACGCAACCATGGCCGCCTGTACCGCCCGAAACATGCAGCACTACGCGGTCTACAAAACTGGCCATGGTTCTCCTTCAAAGGAACTTCTTGATCATGCCAATTCTACTTGGCTTAAAAAACGACGGGGCGGGCCATCAAGGCCCGCCCCGTCGGAAAAGCTAATTGCCGGTGATTACTCGGCGGCTGCAGCAGCCACGATGTTCACGACGCGGCGGCCGCGACGGCTGCCGAATTCAACTGCTCCTGCTTCCAGGGCGAACAGCGTGTCGTCGCCTCCGCGACCAACACCCTCACCCGGGTGGAAGTGGGTGCCACGCTGGCGAACGATGATTTCGCCTGCCTTGACAACCTGGCCGCCGAAACGCTTTACGCCGAGGTACTGGGCGTTGGAGTCGCGACCGTTGCGAGTGGAACTCGCACCTTTCTTATGTGCCATTTCTTTGCCTGCCTTTACTAACTGATATTGAAACCCTCAGGCGGGATCACACCCGCGTTCCCGGCCCTGGGGCCGGCAGGAGAATCAGGAGTTGATGGACGTAACCTTGACCTTGGTCAGCGAGGAGCGGTAGCCCTGACGCTTCTTGTAGCCGGTCTTGTTCTTGAACTTCTGGATGACAATCTTCGGACCCCGGAAGTTCTCGACGATTTCTGCAGTCACGGTAACCTTGGCCAGGTCCTGTGCAGCAGAGGTGACCTTGTCGCCATCAACCAAAAGCAGGGCAGGCAGCTCAAAGGTGCTACCGGCTCCACCGGGGACGCGGTCCAGGGTTACGAGGTCTCCGACGGAAACCTTTTCTTGGCGGCCGCCAGCGCGGACAATCGCGTACACCACTTGGGAACTCACTTCTCTCGACGTTTAATACTTGGATGCGCATTTAGCGGGGCCAGATTTGTGCCCGCCTTGCGCCATGCAGTCACGCCCTGTACCGAAAAACGGATTCGAAGGCGTTCGCACCGAAGTTCAAGGCTACGCTAAGGGGCCACAACCCGCAAATGCGCTCGGTGGATACACCCTGCACATATACGGTGAGCCCCCGCCACCGACTTCCGGTGTCACTGCTCGGAGTCTACTTTATCCCATGGAAGCGCGGTTCCGGGCATTCACGCGCCGAAGCCGGCCGCTAACAGCCTTAAAACGCGGCGGGCGGCCCGGTCCGAGGGGACCAGGCCGCCCGTCGGCGGTTTCGGGGGGAGGCGGCTACAGCTCCGAAGCCGGTACGCCTACGCCCAGGATCACCGGAGCGGGGCTGCCCGCGGTTTCCTGACGGACGGCCTGCTGCCGGGGCTCGGCCGTCACGGTGTGGCGTGCCTGGACCTGCGGCGCAGAGTCCCCTGCCGGAGCCGTCACTTCAGCGGCACCCTGCGGGCTGCTGGCTGCACGGCGGCGGCGTGCCCGGCGCACGGGCGCCTGCTCCTGCT
>NZ_JBNHFW010000012.1:0-96921 GCF_059090685.1 Arthrobacter sp. Y3225209 | reverse complement strand
CCGTGCCCGTTGCCCGCGCCGTGCCCGTTGCCCGCGCCGTGCCCGCCCCGGTGTTCGGGGGAATGGCCGTTCCCCGCGCCGCGGTGGGCCGGACTGTCTGCGGCGGCAGGCGCCACACCGCCGATCAGCAGGGCGGATACAGCCAGGGTCAGGACGGCAAGGCTTCCGCGACGTGATGTTCGGCGGGAGGGGTGTTGGACGGGGCTCATCTTTGCGCTCCTTCGGGACAGGGGACGGTCACACCAAGGGGAGCAGTCTGTCGCACCGCCGGCCCGGCAGCAATCCAAAACCCCACATCCGTCCTGTGGGCGGGCGGTTTTCCTGCAGCTTCACGCTCCGCCTGCCGTTTGCCCCGGACCCCTTCCTGTGGCCGGCGGGGGTGTCGGGAGGGGTGCCGGGACGGCTGCGCTGCGCTACGCTGGCGATATACCGACCGCCTGTTCAGTAATCCATGATGTGCAGCCCCGGCAATGCCGCCGGAACGCTGTTCCCCGCGAAAGGTTCCGAGATGACGGCAACGGCCCTCGACGTCGAGTACGTGCCCAGCTATGTCCGAGACGCCTGGTGGACACCCGGCGGCAGCGCCCCCGGCACCGAGGTGCGGGATGCCAGCACCGGGGAGCTGCTCGCCCTCGTCAGCAGTGACGGACCGGATACGGCCGCTGCCGTCGAGCATGCCCGGACCACCGGCCAGGACGAGCTGGGAAAGTACACCTTCCACCAGCGTGCCCTGCTGCTGAAGGACCTTGCCACCTTCCTCAACGGACACCGGGAGGAGCTCTATGAGGTGTCCGCGCGCTCCGGTGCCACGCGCAGGGACTCGCTGGTGGATATCGACGGCGGGATCGGCGTGCTCTTCGCCTACGGGTCCAAGGGCCGGCGCGAGCTGCCCAATGCCACCGTAATCACCGACGGTGCCGTGGAAACGCTGTCCAGGGACGGTTCCTTTCTCGGGGAGCACCTCTACACCCGGCGCCCCGGGGCGGCCGTGCAGATCAACGCCTTCAACTTCCCGGTCTGGGGCATGCTGGAAAAGCTTGCCCCGGCATTCCTCGCCGGCGTCCCCACCATCGCCAAGCCGGCCACTCCCACCGGGTACCTCGCCGCCGCCGTCGTGCGCCTGATCATGGAGTCCGGCATCCTGCCCGCCGGATCGCTGCAGCTGATTTCCGGTTCCGCGCGGGACCTGCTGGACCATTTGGACTACCGCGACATGGTTTCCTTTACCGGCTCGGCGTCCACTGCGGACAAGCTCCGCGCCCACCCGAACGTCGCGGTGGGCGGAGTTCGCTTCACGGCGGAGACGGATTCCCTCAACGCGGCGATCCTGGGCCCGGATGCCGTTCCCGGAACTCCGGAGTTCGAGGCCTACATCAAGTCGCTGGTGACCGAAGTGACCGTCAAAGCAGGGCAGAAGTGCACCAGCATCCGCCGCGCACTGGTGCCCCGTGCCCTGGTGGACGACGTCGTGGCCGCCGCCGCGGAGCGCATCCGGCAGCGCGTGGTGCTGGGTGATCCGCGCGCCGCAGAGGTGACCATGGGTGCGCTGGCTTCCCTGGAGCAGCTGGAGGCGGTCCGCGCCGCCGTACGTTCCCTGCTGGAGGCCGGCGGTGAACTGGCGCTGGGCACGCTGGACGCGCCCGACGTCGTACTCGCGGACGGCCGTACCGGTTCCGCGCCGGACGGGGCATTTATGGCACCGATGCTGCTGACCTGGCCCGATGCCGACGCGGATGCGTTGCACACGGTCGAGGCGTTCGGACCCGTCGCCTCGGTAGTGGGATATGACAGCGTGGCCGACGCCGTGCGGCTGGCAGCCCGCGGCGGCGGATCGCTGGTGGCAACGGTGTGCACCAATGACCCGCAGGTGGCGGCCGAGGTGCTCACCGGCATTGCCGGCCACCACGGCCGGGTGCTCATCCTCAACCGGGAGGACGCCGCGAGTTCCACCGGCCACGGATCACCCGTGCCGCACCTGGTCCACGGGGGTCCCGGACGTGCCGGCGGGGGAGAAGAGCTCGGCGGCATCCGGGCGGTGCTGCACTACATGCAGCGCACAGCCGTGCAGGGCTCACCCAACATGCTCACCGCCCTCACCGGGATCTGGCACTCCGGCGCAGACCAGCGGTTCGACGCCGGACATCCGTTCCGCAAGCCGCTCAGTGAACTGCGGGTCGGCGATGCGGTGCGCTCCGACCTGCGGACCGTCGCCCTTGAGGATATTGCAGCCTTTGCGGAAACCACGGGCGACACCTTCTATGCGCATACCGACTCCGCTGCAGCTGAGGCCAATCCGTTTTTCCCCGGCATCGTGGCGCACGGCTACCTGCTGCTCTCCTGGGCTGCCGGGCTGTTCGTGGATCCGGCGCCGGGGCCGGTGCTGGCCAACTACGGGCTGGAGAACCTGCGGTTCATCACCCCGGTGGCTGCCGGGGATGCCATCCGGGTCACGCTCACGGCCAAAAAGATCACGCCGCGGGAAACGGACGAGTACGGCGAAGTGGCTTGGGACGCCGTGATCACCAACCGGAACGACGAGCTGGTCGCCACCTACGACGTCCTGACGCTGGTGGAGAAGTGACCTAGCAGTCTCCGGCACGTACCACCCAGCCGCAGGCCGTTTCCGGGCTCAGCACGTCGCTGACCCACACCACGCCGTAAGCGGCCAGGGCGACGCTGGCGACTGCCACTACGGCCCACAGCCAGCGGCGCCGGTGTCTCATGAGCCGGAAGTCCCGCGGGTATGCAGTCCGTCAAAGACCATGGTGATGATGTTGTCCGCCAGCTTGTCCGCGGGCAGCGGGCCGCCGGGCCGGTACCATTCCACAATCGAGTTGATGGTGCCGAAGAGCAGCCGGGTGGTGGTGCGCGGGTCAATGTCGCGGCGCACTGAGCCTTCGCGCCGGGCCGCGTCCACCAGATCGGCCACACGGTGGTCGAACTCGCGGCGGCGGGTCAGGGCATTGCGTTCAATTTCCGTGTTGCCGCGCAGGCGCAGCAGCAGGGTCACGAAGGGCAGGCGCTGCGTAAGCACCTCGATGGTGCCGCGCAGGACGAATTCCAGCCGTGCATCGGCGGCGCCCGTGGACGCCTGCGGATCATCCAGAACCGCCTCCAAGCCATCCAGCGCATGGTCCAGGGCCAGGCGGAGCAGATCGCCCTTGGATGGCACATGATGGTAGATCGCCGACTTCGACAGCCCCAGGTTCTCGGCCAGGATCCCCATGGACGTGGCCTCGTAGCCGTGCCGGTTGAACACATCCACCGCCATGTTCAGCACCGTCTGCTGGTCATATCCCGGGCGGCCCCGGCGGGGCGCTGCGGCAGGGGGAGTGGCGTCGGCATCTGGCATGGCGCCATTTTCCCACGTCCGCACCCGCTTCCCCGCTACGCGGTGCCCGGTTCCTGTGCAGTGTCCCACAGTGCTTATGGTCAGCGGATCCCCGTGACACCGGACCGCAACCCCGCCGGGGACATCCCGGTGCCGCAGCAGCGGCCCGCAGGCTCATGCTCAGCCCTCATGCCCGGGCACGGAACAGGCAGGTCAAGACCAGGCAGGGGAAGCCCGGAGGAGATACAGGATTTCCCAGAGGACGCCGCGGGGCATGGCGTACCCTGAGGAAGTGATTCTTTCTGCGGCCGCAGCCGCCTTCGGTCCCGTGCGGCCTCCCACTTCTTCCCTCCTCCCGGAGTGGCTGGATCCGCAGGTTTTCCTGGCTGATCCTGCGCTTGGTCCGTGGGTGGTGCTGCTGGTCTGCGGCATTGTATTCGCCGAAACCGGGCTCCTCATTGGCTTTTTCCTGCCCGGTGATTCCCTGCTGTTCACGGCCGGACTGCTGGTGGCCACCGGCACCATCAACATCAACGTGTGGCTGCTCGCCCTGCTGATTTTCATCAGTGCCTTCGTGGGCGACCAGACCGGCTATTACATCGGCAAAAAGACCGGCCCGGCCATTTTCAAACGCCCCAACAGCAGGCTGTTCAAACAGGAGAACGTGCGCCGTGCCGAGGTGTTCTTCGAGCGGCACGGCGGCAAGGCCGTGATCCTGGCCCGCTTTGTGCCCGTGGTGCGTACGTTCACCCCGGTGGTGGCTGGTGTCGCGCGGATGAACTACCGCACCTTCGTGGCATTCAACGTCATTGGTGCCTTCCTCTGGGGCGTGGGAGTCACCATGCTCGGGTACGTACTGGGGGACCGCGTGCCCTTTGTCCGGGAAAACCTGGATCTGATCTTCGTGGGCGTAGTGGTGCTATCCGTGATCCCGATCGTGTTCGAGGTGCTGCGCCAGTCCCATAAGGCCGCCACCAAGGACGACGGCGAGCCCGCCGGGTCCGTCGCTCCCGCCGAGTCGGTCGCTCCCGCCGGGTCCGCTGCCGGTAGCGGACAGGCACCTGATGCTGCCGCTCCCACCGCTCTCAACGCAGCCGAAACCTCCGCTCCCACTACTGCTTCCGGTCAGGCCGTGCGCGGGTCCGCCGGTTCTGCAGGATCCGCAGGAGAGTCCGCAGGGCGTCCGGCCCGGCATGCAGCGGCCACTGATGGCCGCCGGTTCGCCGGGCCCAAACCGAAGGTCGAAGGCGCCGGTTCGGCAGACTGAGCCCGAAGCCCGAAGCCCGAAGCCCGAAGCCCGAAGCCCGAAGCCTGAGCCTGAGCCTGAGCCTGAGCCTGAGCCTGAAGCCTGAAGCCTGAAGCCTGAAGCCTGAAGCCTGAAGCCTGAAGCCTGAAGCCCGGCCCGGTTCCCTCCACACCTACCGGTTTCGCTGCCATTCGGGCCGGCTCACTGCCCTTTTGGTGCGGGCCTTCATCGGTCTCGGGCTCGAGGCAGGTTCTCGGTTGTGGTCCCCGGGGCCCTTTTCCTGCCTGGCTGCGTGGAGCGTCGCCTTCGGGCCCGCTTGGACACCGACCGGAACGCCCTGTATCTCCCCACCCCACCCCCGCCGCAAGGTTCGGCATACCTCTGGATGCACCGTGGCCGGCGCCCGCTTCTCCAGTCATGGTCGGTGCCCCCAGTGCCAGCCAACCGCTCTTCCGGCGTGTTTGCCGGTAACGATTGGATAACAGGCTGGACGCCAATATGCCGTCTGACCTGCACGTATACCAATGCGCTTTTTTGACCGTCGTTATGGGAGCGCTCCCACTTGACTTGTGATCTGTCACACACCAGCATTTAGGCATTGCTTGTGGGAGCGCTCCCACCACCAGGCGTCACCGCCGATCCGGGCACACAGGGCGCATCCGTTAGGCATCGGCACGGCAGGCGCGGAAAGCCGCGGACGCACTCGTGCACTCGTCACAGACAAAGGAGTCAGCAATGAGTACCAAACCGACATTGGCCGCCCGTGCGCGCCGCCGCGGTCCCGCAGTTGCCGCATCTGTTGCAGCTGCAGCCCTTCTCCTGACCGCCTGCGGCGGCGGAGATGACGGAGCAGCCGGAGAAGACGGCCAGGTGACGCTCAGCGTCAGTACCTTCAACGAGTTCGGGTACGAGGACCTGTTCGAGGAGTACATGGACGCCAACCCCGACGTGAAGATCGTTCATGACAAAAAGGCCACGTCCAACATTGCCCGCGACAACCTGAGCACCAAGCTCGCTGCCGGCTCGGGCCTTTCGGACATCGAGGGTATCGAGGTGGACTGGCTGCCCGAGCTCAAGCAGTACCCGGACCAATTCGCTGATCTGGCCAGCCCCGAGGTGGAAGACCGCTGGCTGGAGTGGAAAACCGAAGGCGCAACCACCGAGGACGGCAAACTCATCGGCTACGGCACCGACATCGGTCCGGAAGCCATCTGCTACCGCTCGGATCTCTTCGCCGCTGCCGGACTGCCGACCGACCGCGAGGAAGTCGCAGCCCTGCTGGAAGGCGACTGGGACCACTACTTCGAGGTGGGCGAGAAGTTCACCGCGGCCTCCGACGTCGCCTGGTATGACTCGGCCATGGCCACCTACCAGGCCATGATCAACCAGGTGGAGAACGCCTACGAGGAAAATGACGGAACCGTCATCGCCACCGAGAACCAGGAAGTAAAAGACATTTACAACCAGGTCCTGGAGAATTCCGTGGACAAGGGCCTCTCCGCCCACCTGGAACTCTGGTCGGATGACTACAAGGCAGGCTTCCAGAGCGGCGCCTTTGCCACCACCTTCTGCCCGGGCTGGATGCTGGGCAGCATTGAAGGCAACGCCGCCGGCGTCGAAGGCTGGGACATCGCCAACGTCTTCCCGGGCGGCGGCGGCAACTGGGGCGGCTCCTACCTGACCGTGCCCACACAGGGCAAGAACCAGGAAGAAGCCATCAAGCTGGCACAGTGGCTGACCGCCCCCGAGCAGCAGATCAAGGCCTTCGAAGCCAAGGGCACCTTCCCCAGCCAGACCGAAGCGCTGGAATCCGAAACCCTGCTGAGCTCCACCAACGAGTTCTTCAACGATGCGCCGGTGGGAGAAATCCTGGCCGAACGTGCGGAGGCCGTCACCGTGACGCCCTTCAAGGGCGAGAAGTACTTCCCCATCAATGACGCCATGCAGCAGGCACTGAACCGCGTAGACGTGGTCAAGACCGATGACGCGGCCTCCTCCTGGGAGAAGTTCGTGACCGGGGTCAACGCCCTGCAGTAGCCCCCAAACCTCCGGTGCCTGTGGCCGCCGCCCGCGCGTAGTCCCGCGGGAAGGGCGCCACAGGCACCGGAACCAACTTCTTTCCCCTTGAACGTTAGGAAGATAGCCATGGCTGTCGCCGTCAAGCCGCCGCCGGTGCGCACGCCGGTCCGCAGGATCGGGTTCCGCAGCAAGCTCGCCCGCTGGGACGTGAAAGTCTCCCCCTACCTCTACATCTCGCCGTTCTTCATCCTTTTTGGCATTGTGGGCCTTTTCCCGCTCATTTACACGGGCTGGGTTTCACTGCACAACTGGAGCCTCATCGGCGGCAACCAGGGTTTCGTGGGCGCGGAGAACTACACGTTTATCCTGTCGCAGCCTTATTTCTGGAATGCCGTGGGCAACACCTTCAGCATCTTCCTGATCTCCGCCGTTCCGCAGATCATCATCGCCATCGCCATCGCAGCGGTCCTGGACGCGAACCTGCGCGCCAAGACCTTCTGGCGGATGGGCGTGCTGGTGCCCTACATCGTGGCCCCGGTGGCCGTGGGCCTGATCTTCAACCGGCTCTTCGCCGATGATTCCGGCACCATCAACGCCCTGCTCCTGGCCGTGGGCCTGGACCCGGTGGGATGGCACTCCAACCAGCTGGCCAGCCACGCAGCCATTGCCACCATGGTGAACTTCCGCTGGACCGGATACAACGCCCTGATCTTCCTCGCCGCCATGCAGGCGGTTCCCCGGGACATGTACGAGGCCGCCATCATTGACGGCGCCAGCCGCTGGCGCCAGTTCATCTCGGTGACCGTGCCGATGCTGCGGCCCACCATCATTTTCGTGGTCATCACCGCCACCATCGGCGGTCTTCAGATCTTCGACGAGCCGCGGGTCTTTGACATCACCGGACTCGGCGGGGCGGACCGGCAATGGCAGACCCTGACCATGTACATCTGGGAAATGGGCTGGGGCCAGCGCAGCTTCGGACGCGCCTCGGCGGTCGCCTGGCTGCTGTTCGTCATCATCGTCATCATCGCCGCCCTCAATTTCCTCATCACCAGACGGATCGCCACTCAGGGAGGACGCAGATGACTTCCGTACCCATGGTTGAACAAACCGCCGGCCGGAAGGCCGCCGACGCGGCCAAACGACGCCGGGAACGGACCGGGGCACGCCCGCCGCGGCCCGGGCGCCCGGGACGCGGCCGGAAAACCGGCGGCTACAACCGGCGGCCCGGGTTCCTGACCTACGGGCTGCTGGGAGCGGTGATCCTCGGTTCGGCGCTTCCCATTCTCTGGTCCGTCCTGGTGGCCAGCCACGACAGCGACGCCCTGGCCTCGGGCATGACCCTGCTGCCGGGCGGCAACTTCTTTATCAACGCCGCCACCGTGCTGGACAGCATTCCGTTCTGGAAGGCGCTGGGCAACAGCGTCCTGGTGTCCACGGTGACGGCAGCGTCCGTGGTGATCTTCTCCTCGCTGGCAGGTTTCGCCTTCGCCAAGCTGCGGTTCCGGGGCAGCAAGGTGCTGCTGGTGTTCGTCGTCGCCACCATGGCCGTGCCCACACAGCTGGGTGTGGTTCCCCTGTTCATCGTGATGTCGAAGCTGGGTTGGACCGGCACCATGGGGGCGGTTATTGTTCCGGGCCTCGTCACCGCGTTCGGAGTGTTCTGGATGACGCAGTATCTGCGGGACGCGCTGCCCGATGAGCTCATCGAAGCCGTCCGGATGGACGGCGCGAACATGTGGCAGGCGTTCTGGCATGTAGCCCTGCCGGCGGGCCGTCCGGCAGCCGCCATGCTGGCGCTGTTTACCTTCGTGGCCACATGGACCAACTTCTTCTGGCCGTTCATTGTGCTCAACGCCCAAAACCCCACCCTGCCCGTGGCGCTGTCCCAGCTTCAGTCGGCGCGCTTCGTGGATTACTCGGTGGTGCTTGCCGGTGTGGTGCTTTCCACCATTCCGCTGTTTATTGTCTTCGCCGTCGCCGGACGGCACCTGGTTGCAGGAATCATGCAGGGAGCGGTCAAAGGATGACGCAGAACAACAACGGCCAGTTCCCCCCGGGGTTCCTGTGGGGCGCGGCCACCGCTGCCTACCAGGTGGAGGGGGCAGCCTCCGAGGACGGCAGGAAGGACTCCATCTGGGACACCTTCGCCCGGGTTCCCGGTGCCGTGGCCAACGGCGACAACGGAGACGTTGCCTGCGACCATTACCACCGACTCGACGAGGACGTAGCGCTCATGCAGTCCCTGAATCTGGCCTCCTACCGGTTCTCGACCTCCTGGGCGCGGATCCGGCCCGACGGCGGTGCCGTGAACCCCGCGGGCCTGGACTTCTACAGCCGGCTCACCGACAAACTGCTGGACGCCGGAATCAAACCCTGGCTGACGCTCTACCACTGGGACCTGCCGCAGGCACTGCAGGACGCCGGCGGCTGGGCCAACCGCGACACCGCCTACCGCTTTGCCGAGTATGCGCTCAGCGTCCACGATGTCCTGGGGGACAGGGTGCAGGCCTGGACCACCCTGAACGAGCCGTGGTGCTCGGCCTACGTGGGCTATGCCAGCGGGGAACATGCGCCGGGGCTGCAGGACCGGTCGCAGGCCGTTGCCGCCAACCACCACCTCCTGCTCGCCCACGGGCTGGCCGCGCAGGAACTGCGGGCACGGGATGCAGCGCTGGAGCTGGGGCTGACCCTGAACTTCACGGTTGCTGATCCGCTGGATCCGCAGAACCCGGATGACGTGGACGCTGCCCGCCGCATTGACGGTCAGTTCAACCGGGTCTTTGCCGACCCGGTGTTCCGTGGCCAGTATCCCGAGGATGTGCTGGCGGATCTGGCGCCCTACGGGCTCCAGGGCCATATTCGCGACGGCGACCTGGCCGCGATCAGCACCCCCATCGACTTCCTCGGTGTGAATTATTACCACGGTGAGGCGGTGACCAAAACCGAACCGGCGGTGGCCATTACCACTGCCGCTCCCTCTGCACGGCCCACGGCCAGCCCGTATCCCGCCGCGGACGGTGTATACACCGTGCCGCGCGGGCTGCCGGTGACCAACATGGGCTGGGAAATCCAGCCTGAGGGCCTGCATCGGCTGCTGATGCGGCTGCAGCGCGAATACACCGGCCCGGCCGGCGTGAAGCTGTACATCACGGAAAACGGTGCGGCGTTCGACGACGACGAGGTGGTGGACGGCGTGGTCCGGGACGAGGACCGGCTGGGGTTTATCGAAGCGCACCTGGCCGCGGTCCAACAGGCGGCAGCGGACGGTGTGGATGTCCGCGGCTACTTTGCCTGGTCACTGATGGACAACTTCGAATGGGCCTGGGGCTACGCGAAACGGTTCGGCATAGTCCATGTGGACTATGCCACGCAGCAGCGAACGCCAAAGGCCAGCGGCCGGTGGTTCGCCGAAGTTGCCCGTGCCAACGAGTTGCCGGAACGGTCCTCCGGAGCGGGGTCCCATGTCGTATCGTCGGTAGGGTGAGCAGCTTGGACCCCGGCACCCGCACCGCGCCGGTCAAACCCCGCAGGGCCAGCCCTACGCTGGAGGACGTGGCGGCGCTTTCCGGTGTCTCCCGCTCCACTGTTTCGCGGGCGATTAACGGCGGGGCACGGGTGAGCGCCCAGACTCAGGCCGCCATTGATGCGGCCATTGGTGAGTTGGGGTTCACCCCCAACCGTGCGGCCCGGTCCCTCGCCACCAGCCGCGCCGATTCCATTGCCCTCGTCATTCCGGAACCGGACGGCCGGGTGCTGGTGGACCCCTTCTTCGCCATGACGCTGAACGGCATCACGGAGTCGCTGAAGGACACGGAAGTCCAGCTGGTGCTGCTGATTGCCCGGCAGGGCGAGAAGGAAGGGCAGATCATCCGCTACCTGCGCAGCGGACACGTGGACGGAGCCATTGTGGTCTCCCACCACAAGGCGGACGCCTTGGAAACCCAGCTGGCGGATGCGCCCCTGCCGGCCGTTTTTATCGGACGCCCCTGGCAGGACCGGGACGGATTGGTGTTCGTGGACACGGACAACCGCACCGGAGGACTGCTTGCTGCCCGGCACCTGGTGGAGCGGGGCTACCGCCGCATTGCCACTGTCACGGGACCGGCGGACATGACCGCGGCCCAGGACCGGACCGAAGGATGGCGGGCAGGGCTGGCAGAAGCGGGCCTGGCACCGGCGGGAATGGAAAGCGGCCAGTTCACCACCGAGGGCGGTGCGGCCGCAGCGGCCAGGCTGCTGGACACTAATCCGGACATCGACGCCATCTTCGCGGCGTCGGATCTTATGGCCCTGGGTGTGCTGAACGTGCTGCGCGAGCGGGGTCTTTCCGTGCCCGGCGATGTGGCGCTGGTGGGCTATGACAACCACCAGCTTGCCGCGTCCAGCACCCCGGGCCTGACCACCGTCATAAACCCCATGATCGAAATGGCCCGGCGTGCCTCCGAGATGCTGCTGCAGGAAATCGAGGAGCCCGGCTCCCGGCTGGAACCGGCGGTGTACCCGCCGGAACTGGTGATCCGGCACTCCGCCTAGGCTACCGGGACATTCCGCCGCCCTTAGACACCTCGCTCGTTCCTCGCTCGGCGATGCGGGCTACGCAGAATGTCCCGTTCGCCTACGCGGCGTCCTCCCGCGCGGCCGCCGGCAGCAGGTCCCGCGCACCGAGGGCGGCGAGGATGAAGGCGTAGTCCCACGCCCGGTCCTTCCATGCCTCGTACCGGCCGGAGGCCCCGCCGTGGCCGCCGTCCATTTCGATCTTGAGCACGATGGGTTCTGACCCGGTGGAGGTTTCCCGCAGCTGCGCCACCCATTTGGCCGGCTCCACGTACAGGACGCGGGTGTCATTAAAGCTGGTGACAGCTGCGATCTTCGGATAGTCCACGGCGCGGATGTTTTCGTAGGGGGTGTATTCCTTCATGTACCGGTACACCTCGGGGTCGGTGATGGGGTTGCCCCATTCCTCCCACTCGAGAGCCGAGAGCGGCAGGTCCGGATCCAGGATGGAGGTCAGGGCATCCACAAACGGCACCTGCGCCACAATGGCCCGGTATTTCTCCGGTGCCAGGTTCGCTACTGCGCCCATCAGCAGCCCGCCGGCCGAGCCGCCCATGGCGGCGATCCGGCCCGGATCCGCCCAGCCCGACGCCGCGACCCAGTCCGTGGCATCCACGAAGTCCGTGAAGGTGTTCTTTTTGTTCAGCTTCTTGCCGTCGTCGTACCAGGCCCGGCCCATCTCGCCGCCGCCGCGGATGTGGGCCACCACGTAGACCACGCCGCGGTCCAGCAGGGACAACCGGGCAACATTGAAGCCGGGATCCATGCTCACTTCATAGCTTCCGTAGGCGTAAACCAGTGCCGGGTTGCTGCCGTCCCGGCGCAGATCCGCCCGGCGGATGACCGAGAGCGGAATGCGGGTGCCGTCCGCCGCCGTCGCCCATTCACGTTCGGCCACGTAGTCCTCGGAACGGTAGCCGCCCTTGACCGGCGTCTGCTTCCGCAGTTCCAGGTCACCGGTGGACAGGACGTAGTCGTAAACCCGCGGCGGGGTGAGGAAGGAGGTGTAGCTGAGCCGGATGATCGGGGAATCGAATTCCGCGTTCGCTAGGTTGGCGGTGTACAGCTCCTCGTCGAAGGCCGGTTCCACCGCAGGCGCCTGGGCGGGAGTGCCGAGGCCTTCCAAGGGGAGGATCTGAACGCGTTCCGTTGTGTCCTTGCGGACGGAGACGAGCACATGGGTCCGGGTTACGGCGGCGCCGTTGACCCGCACGGTGTCGTCGTGGGCAATGACGGTCTGCCAGTGCTGATCGGCCAGCGGCTTAGCGAATTCCTCCTCCGCAACCAGGGAAAGCATTGAGTTCAGGGCCCCGTGGTTGTGCGTGAGCAGGTACTGACGGCGCCCGTCCACAGTGAGCGGTTCGGCTTCGTAAAGAATCCGTTCACTGCGCGGAATCAGCACGCGGACGGTGTCCGCGGGATCATCAAAGTCCAGCACCCGGTACTCGCTGTACTCGGAGCTGCTGATGCCGATGAGCAGCTGCCGGCGGTCTGCGGAAAGGTCAAAGCCGGTCCACATGGCAATGTCGTCCTCCTGGTAGATGACGACGTCGTCTTCCACCGGGGTGCCGAGGGTATGGGCCTTGACCTGGTAGGGGCGCCAGGAGTCATCCACCACGGTGTAGAACACGCGGTTGCCATCGGGGGAGAACGCAAGCGAGTAGAAGACATTGGGGATGCTGTCCGGCAGCAGGTCGCCTGTGCGCAGGTCCTTGATCCGCAGGGTGAAGCGTTCATCACCGGCGTTGTCCTCGGAGTAGGCCAGCAGGTGACCGTCCTCGGTTACGGCCAGGCCGCCGAGGGAGAAGAAAGGCTTGCCCTCCGCTTCCGCATTGCCGTCGATCAGGATTTGTTCGCCCGCCACCGGTACTCCGGGCAGGACCGACGGCGGAGTCCAGTCGGCGGCCAGGTCACCGGTGTCCCGGGCGGCGGTGCGGCAGTGGATCGCGTACTGCTTGCCCTCCTCGGTGCGGGTGTAATACCACCAGCCCTTTTTCCGGGCGGGGACGGAGAGGTCAGTCTCTTCGGTACGGTTCCTGATCTCCTCGAAGATTCGGTTGCGCAGCTCTTCCTGGTCTGCGGTGACCGCGGCGGTGTACTCGTTCTCTGCGGTCAGGTGCGCCACCACCTCGGGGCTTTCCTTCTCCCGCAGCCACTCATAGTTATCCACAAACGTATCGCCGTGGTGGGTGCGTTCAGTAGGGACTTTCTTGGCAACCGGGGGCTGGGGAGTAGTCATGATTCGAATATATCCATCCGCGGGGCGGTGTCGAAGGGCCGCGCGCCGGGCTTATGCTCGCGGCTTAGCCGGCGGGTGTCCTGTAGCGGGCACTCCGGAATGTAAAGCACCCTTTACAATCGGCGGGGTCGGTGGCAGGCTTTCGGCCATGGCGACGGAAACAGCGGGCAGGCGGACCCGCGGACTCAGGATTGGATTGAGCACGGCCGGGGGCGCCGCAGCGGGAGCGGCCCTGGGCTGGGCGGTGGCGCTGCGCAACGGAGGGGACCCGGCGCTGTACGTGCCGGTGTTTGCCGCGGCAGTGGGGCCCATGGTGGGGGTTGCCTTCTGGATGCTGGTCCTGAATTCGGCGGAAACCCGCCGGATCGAGGCCGCAGGTGCTGCCGACGTCGAACGTTCCTGGTCCCGGGATGCGGCTGCCGCCGCCTTCACCGATGTGATGGTGGTGGTGTCCTTGGGGGTTGTGCTGCAGGCTGTGGCGGGCTGGACCGTCCCGCTTCCGCTCTTCTGCGCGGCCGGCCTGGCGGCCTGGGCGCTGCGCTACGCCGCGGCCCGACGCCGAAACGCCTAGGAATGGAGAACCGCGTGGCGCAGGAGCGGGTGCGGCTGGGATTGTCGCAGGTGCAGCTCGCGGAACGCCTGGGGGTCTCACGGCAGACGGTCATTTCCATTGAAAAGGGCAGGTTTGATCCCTCGCTGCCCCTGGCTTTTGGCCTGGCCCGCGTGCTGGGCCGGCGGATCGAGGAACTGTTCCTGCCGGAACAGTTAGACGGCTAGAGGGTTAGTCGCCCAGCAGCAACCAGGCACAGACGGCGCCAGCCGTCAGGAAGAGCAGCCAGTTCACTGCCACGGCCAGCAGGGTGGAAGCGAAGGGCCGGGGCGGCAGTTCGCTGCGAGGGCGCAGCACCGGGTCCGGAGCCGGGCCCTTGCGGAACTGGCCCCACAGGCTGGTGCCCAGCAGGACGGCACCGCCGCACAGGGCCAGCGGCAGGGCAGGCAGTGAGAAAAGGACCAGATGCGACGCCGCCAGGAACAGTGCCGCTTCCACCAGCAGGCAGGCGGCCAGCAGGATGGCCGGGCGCCGCAGCGAGCGCAGCGTTGGACGCCGCAGGTACAGCGGACTGATTCCGGCCACCACCAGCGCGGTAAAGGCCAGCATCAGCCCCGGGGCGGTGACGGCAACCGTGGCCGCTTCCGAGGTTACGGCGGCTGCAACGGCAACAAACCCAAGCAGGCCCAGGAGCGTTGGAACAATCAGTGCCGCTGCGGAGCCGGAGTGGGGAGCGGTGGCGGTATCAACGCCGTCCTTTTCAACCGGGTCCTCCGCGGGGCGTGCGGCAAGGGCGTCCACGGCCGGCGGTCCGGCGTCGGGCTCGGGGATACCCATATGACTCCTTCTGCGCTGAGGAAACTATCCAGACCACTAGTTTTCCATAACCGCGGGCGCCGGACGGGCGGCAGCGGATCCCTTGACGGTCCCATCCCGCGTCCATATCCTGAACGAACGGTCGGTAATTATTGAACGGGGTTAGGCATGGACGGGCAAGAGCAGTTCGAGGCATTGATCGCAGCTGATGCCCGGGTGGAACCGCGGGACTGGATGCCGGAGGGATACCGGAAGACCCTGGTCCGGCAGATCTCCCAGCATGCGCACTCGGAAATCATCGGGATGCAGCCGGAGGGAAACTGGATCTCCCGTGCCCCCTCGCTCAAGCGCAAAGCCATTCTGATGGCCAAGGTCCAGGACGAAGCCGGGCACGGGCTGTACCTCTACTCCGCCGCAGAAACCCTGGGCACCCCTCGGGACCGGATGACCGAGGACCTGATTGCCGGCAAGGCCCGCTATTCCTCGATCTTCAACTATCCCGCACTGTCCTGGGCGGACATGGGCGCCATCGGCTGGCTCGTGGACGGTGCGGCTATCTGCAACCAGGTCCCGCTGTGCCGCGCTTCCTACGGACCCTACGGCCGGGCGATGGTGCGGATCTGCAAGGAAGAGTCCTTTCACCAGCGGCAGGGGTTTGAAATCCTGCTTGAACTCGCCCGGGGCACTGACGCACAGAAGGAGATGGCGCAGGATGCCATCAACCGCTGGTACGCCCCGTCCCTGATGATGTTCGGCCCGCCCGATGATGATTCACCGAACTCGCGCCAGTCCATGGCCTGGAACATCAAGCGGTTTTCCAACGATGAACTGCGTTCGCGGTTCGTCGGAATGATCGTTGAGCAGGTGCAGGTCCTTGGCCTGACCCTGCCTGACCCGGCCATCCGCTTCAACGCGGAAACCGGACGGTGGGAGCACGGGCCGCTTGACTGGGAGGAGTTCCGCGAGGTCCTGGCCGGGCGGGGGCCCTGCAATTCGCAGCGGCTGGCCCGGCGCCGCGAAGCCCATGAGGACGGTGCCTGGGTCCGTGAGGCCGCAGCGGCCTATGCGCGCCGGCAGAACGCCACGGAGGTGGCCTAGCCATGACAGGTGGATCAACAACCGGCGACGACGGCGCCCTGGCACCCGCGCCTGCGGTTTCCGCCCCTGCTGCCCCCGTGCCGGACATGCCCGCAGTGCCGTCCGCGGTGTGGCCATTGTGGGAAGTTTTTGTGCGTTCCTCCCGCGGCCTTTCCCACGTGCACGCCGGGTCCCTGCACGCCCCGGATGCCGACATGGCGGTGCGTAACGCCCGTGATCTGTACACCCGCCGGAACGAGGGCATCTCGCTCTGGGTGGTTCCGGCGTCGGCCATCATCGCCAGTGACCCGGATGCCAGGGGGCGCCTCTTCGAGTCTCCGCAGGGCAAGGATTACCGGCACGCGACCTATTACACAAAGTCCGAGGGAGTGAGGCACCTGTGAGTTCGGACAGCGCCACCCGCATCACCCCCGGCAATGCGCTGCGGCCCGAGGACATTGCCGCAGCGGGCACCCGGGCACCGGCCGACGCCGCGGCATATGCCCTCCGCCTGGGCGACGACGCCCTGGTCCTGGCCCAGCGGCTGGGCTGGTGGATTTCCCGCGCGCCGGAACTCGAAGAGGACGTGGCGCTGGGCAACATTGCCCTGGACCTGATCGGCCACGCCCGGTCCTTCCTCACCTACGCCGGCAGTGCCGACGGCCGCACCGAGGATGACCTGGCTTACTGGCGGAGCGAATCGGAGTTCCGTTCCGCCCACCTGATGGAGCAGCCGAACGGCGATTTTGCCCGCACCATAGCCCGCCAGCTGGCGGTCTCCTTCTATCAGTTCGGGCTGTACAGCGCGCTGCAGCACTGTGCGGACCCCACGCTGGCGGCCATCGCGGCGAAGGCGGTCAAGGAAGTGGACTACCACCGGGACCACAGCGTCCAGTGGGTGCTGCGGCTGGGCCTTGGCACTGATGAATCCCGCCGGCGGATGATCCGCGCGCTGGAGCTGACCTGGCCGTACGTCGGTGAGCTCTTCGAGGACGACGACGCGGCGGTGGCAATGGGGGACCGCGCGGTCCTTTCGTCCAGCCTGAAGCCGGAGTTTGAGCGGAGCATCACCGCCGTATTGCAGGAGGCTGGGCTTCAGGTACCTGCGGTTCAGCCGGCTCCCGGCGGCGGCAGGCAGGGACGGCACAGCGAGCATCTGGGCTATCTGCTGGCGGAACTGCAGGTCCTGGCCCGCGAACATCCCGGTGCCACGTGGTGAGCCTGATGGCATCCTCCCTGCGGCCGGCAGATCCTGCGGCGGCCGCCGCCTGGGATGTGGCCGCGACGGTGTGTGATCCGGAGATCCCCGTACTGAGCATCGAGGACCTGGGGGTGCTGCGACGGGTGGAGGTTTCCGACGCCGGCGTGCAGGTGGCCATCACCCCCACCTACTCCGGCTGCCCGGCCATGGACGCCATCCGCCAGGATGTCACGGCTGCCCTGCACGGGGCGGGGTATGCCGAGGTGCAGGTTGCCCTGGAACTGGCTCCGGCCTGGACCACTGACTGGCTGACCGCTGACGGGAAGGCGAAGCTGGACGCCTACGGCATCGCCCCGCCGTCGGGCAGTGCCGCCGCCGGTCCTGTCCGCGTGGGGCTGAGCGTGAAATGCCCGCAGTGCTCCTCGCTCAACACCCGGGAGCTGACCCGGTTCGGCTCTACCTCGTGCAAGGCGCTCTGGGTCTGCCGGGACTGCCTGGAACCGTTCGACTACTTCAAGGTGCTCTGATCCATGACCGTTCTTCCCGCCGCGCCTGCACGGCGCGCCGCTTTCCATTCCCTGACCGTGGCGGCAGTGCGCCGGCTGACCGAAGACGCCGTGGAGGTCACCTTCGCGGTTCCTCCCGAACTGGCGGACGCCTATGGCTACCTGCCCGGGCAATACGTTGCCCTCCGCACGGTGCTGGAAGGCACCGAACTGCGGCGCAGCTATTCCATCTGTGCCGAACCCCGTCCCGGAGAACTGAAGGTGGCCGTCAAGCGTGACCTCGGGGGCCTGTTTTCCTCCTGGGTCAACGAGCATCTGAAGGCCGGAGACGTGCTGGACGTGATGTCGCCCGCCGGCAGCTTTACCGTGCGCCCGGTGCCGGGGATGGCAGCTGAACAGGCACGCGGCCAGGTCTTCGCTGCCGTTGCAGCCGGATCGGGGATCACCCCGGTGATCGCCATTGCCCGGTCTGTCCTGGCCTCCTCGGAGCACACCCGCTTTGACCTGGTGTACGCCAACAAGGCAGCCATGGACGTGATGTTCCTGGAGGAACTGGCAGACCTGAAGGACCGTTACCCTTCGCGGTTTGCCGTGCACCATGTGCTTTCCCGTGAGCAGCGGATCTCGCCGCTGCTCAGCGGGCGGCTCAACGCAGAGAAAATCACCAGCTTCATTGACACCGTCCTTCCGGCAGACGCGGTGGATGAATGGTTTCTCTGCGGTCCGTTTGACCTGGTCCAGCTTTGCCGCGATGCGCTCGCGGAACGCGGCATTGATCCGGCCAGGGTCCGGTTTGAGCTGTTCACCACCGGCAGGCCGGACCGGCCGGAGGGCTCCGCCGGACGGCCGGTGGTTCCGGACAGTGCGGGTGCCAGCTACGACATTGCCTTCCGCCTCGACGGGCTGCAGGGAAAAGTTTCCAGCCCGGTGCATGCCCGGGAATCAGTGCTGAACGCCGCCCTGCGTGTGCGTCCGGATGTTCCCTTCGCCTGCGCCGGCGGGGTCTGCGGCACCTGCCGGGCCAAGCTCGTCACCGGGACCGTGGAGATGGAGGAGAACTACGCACTGGAACCGGAGGAGCTGGAGCGCGGCTACATCCTGACCTGCCAGAGCAGGCCCACCAGTCCGTCAGTCACCGTGGACTACGACGCCTAGGAGCACGCCATGATTGATTTGGACATACGGGACGGCATCGCCGAAGTGGTGCTGAACGCCCCGGCGAAACTCAATGCGCTCAGCGAAGAGGCACTCGGGGAGCTTTCACAGGCCTACGATGACGCCGGGGCCGCCGGCGTGCGGGCCCTGCTGCTTCGCGGCGAGGGCCGCGCTTTCTGCGCCGGTAGGGATCTGACGGGTGTGTCACCGGAAAATGATGATGCCCGGACCTATCTGGTGGATGCCCTGCGGCCCCTGCTGAAGAAAATGGCTGACTTTCCCGTGCCCACCTTCGCGGCCGCGCACGGTGCGTGCCTGGGGGTGGGGCTCGGCCTGCTGGCTGTCACCGACGTCGTTTATGTTGCCGACGACGCGAAGATCGGCTCGCCCTTCGCCAATCTGGGTGCCGCCCTGGATTCGGGCGGGCACTGGCTGTTCACTGAACGGCTTGGACCGCAGCGGACCTTGGACCTGATCTACACCGCCGAACTGATGAGCGGTGCGGACGCCGTGGCGGGGGGACTGTTCAGCCGGGCGGTTGCCCCGACGGAGCTGCTCGCGAAGACGCGCGCCGCCGTCGCCAAAGCAGCGTCCGGCCCTACCCAGGCGTTCGCGGCCTCCAAGGAGCTCGTGGGGCAGATCAGGGACCACCGTATGGGCTATTGGGATGCCCTGGATGCCGAAAACGAGGTACAGGTGCAGCTGAGTAAAACACCGGATTACGCCGAAGGATTTACCGCCTTCCTGGCCAAGCGGAAGCCTGTTTTCCGCGGCTGATCTCCGTCCGGGCAGCTTCTGCGCGGGTGAAACCTGAAGACTCCGGCTTGAGATGTGCCCGGACGGGGACTAGGTTGGAAGGCAACTCGTAAGCATGCTTAGTACGATGCTTGCCAAGGCTGGTGAACGCGCAGAGATGCCGAGGAGGCAGAACATGGCCGAGAGCTACAACCCGAACAATGACCCGGCAAATCCGGATAAGCCCAAGGACGCGCAAAAGGGTGCCGGCACGCAGGAGGGGACGGGCAACCACGCGCACAGCGAGGCGAAGGCGGACAGCCCCAACCCGGACCCCGCCGAGGGGAACATCACCGGACTGGAGCCGGGCGGCGGAGTTCCCCCGGGAGAGACCCCGCCCGCCGAAGGCCAGATGAGCAGCGACCAGGGCCACGACGAGAACTGAATCGCCGCACAACCGGACAGCACCCGCAGCAACTGCTGCGGGTGCTGTCTGCATTTGCGGGGGTTGCCGGGCGTTGCCGGGCAGGAACGGTTACCAGCGGCGGAAACCGCCCTCGGTATTGAGGACCTGTCCTACCATCCAGCGGCCTTCGTCACTGACCAGCCAGGCGATGAGCCTGGCGGGGTCGTCGGGCTCGCCGAACCGTCCGCCCGGGAAATGCGCCAGCACGCTCTTTAGTTCCGCCGACGGCCGGTCCGCCGTTTCCTCATTCAGGTAGCCGGTGTTGACCGGGCCCGGGTTGACGGTATTGAGGATGATGCCCTGACTCATCAGGCCGTCCGCCACTGAAGCCGTCACGCCGGCCAGTGCGGCCTTCGACGTTGCATAGGCTATTTCGCCCGGCATGGGGCCCTGGGACTGGCCCGACGTCATCCACACCACGCGCCCGCCCTCCCGGCCGTCGTGCTGCTCCGCGAAATAGCGGGTGGCCAGCAGGGTGGAGCGCGTGTTGACCTGCCAGTGGGCATCCAGGTTTTCCGGTGTCATGTCCAGCAGTCCGCCGTCGCTGCCGCTTTTGGCATGGTTGCAGCAGAGGATGTCCAGGTGGCCCAGTGCGGATTGTGCGCGCTGAATGAGTTCGGCAGCACCGGCCGCCGGCGCGAGGTCGATCCCGGCGTGTTCCACCCGGATGCCGTCGGGCAGGGAAGTCTGCAGGTCCCGGACCAGGTCCGGAATGGAATCGGCACCCCAGGGCTGCGCCTCGTCGTGGGGCACATGATGCTGCAGGAAAAGGTTGGCTCCCATTCCGCCCAGCCGCCGGGCGATGGCGAAGCCGATTCCCTGGCGGCGGCTCACCCCGGTAATAACAGCCGTGCGTCCGGACAGGGGGAGGGGAGGGTGCGTGTGCATCCGCCCATGGTAAGCGCGGCACGGCTGCTGCAGCGCGTGTCACGGATGCCGCGCGTATTCGACAACGTGTAGAAATCCGGGAAGAATTGGCACCAGACGGACGATCCGTCCGGTCGGGATTCCCTTCGGGAGGAAGCATGGGCACGCGCGCGGCACGTCAGTTGCGTGGCTGGGCTGTCGCCCTCTCGGCCACGGGGGTTGCCGCTGCGGCGCACATCCTGGCCGGCGGCAGTATTCCTCACCCGTCCATCCTGGTCCTCTGCCTTGCGCTGTCCGCCATGGTCTCCTGCGCTCTGGCAGGCCGTGCCCTGTCGCACGTGCGTACGGCGGGAGCCGTTCTTGTGAGCCAAGGCCTCTTCCACTGGATGTTTACCGCCGGCGGTGCCGGTATGCCTTCCCCTGCAGGCGGTTTCACGGGACTCTCGACGGCGGGTGCCGCAGCCGGGCATGCCGGCCACGCGGGGCACGTTGATCCCGGGGCCCTCGCCGACCAGGTGGTGGCTGGCGCAGGCGTGACGGCCTCGGGGCATCCTTCGGCAGGCATGTGGTTCGGGCATCTGCTGGCCGCGGCGGCTACCATGCTGATCATCGGCCACGGTGAAGCCGCGCTGCTCCGCCTCGCGGGCGCCGTCCGCCTGCGCATCGTTGCCATATTTCCGCGGTTGCCGCTGCCGGCGCCGCTGGGCCCGGAAGCGCCCAAGCCCGCGCACATGGCGCGGATTGAACCTGCACCCCGTCTCGGCATCCCACTGCTGGTGATGCGGCACCGGGGCCCGCCAGCTGCTGCCGCGTTCCGCTAAGGAGCGCTTTCGGGCATCCGCACAAACGTGCGGATGCCCCGGTTGACCGCGTCAGCGGACACCTATCCCCCAGCAGCCGCGGACGCTCGTCCGGCGGCGGAAAGCAGTCATGCCTTCGATCAACCTGTCCCCTCCGTTTCCCATGCCCTTTTCCGCTGCCGTTCCGGCGCGGCCGCGCAGGTCCGGCCCCTACCGTGCCGTGCTCGCTGCGGTCCTGGCTATGGGCTTGGCCGTGGGCTGCCTTATTGCAGCGTTGGCATCGGCTGCCCCGGCCGCGGCCCACGACCAGCTCGTGGGCACTGCACCCGCAGCCGGCGAGCGCCTCGATGCGGCTCCCGAGCAGCTGGAACTTACCTTCAGTTCGGTGCTGATGGATGTGGGCCATCAGGTCCTGGTTCTGGATGCTGACGGCCGCGACTGGGCGGGAGCCGACCCCCGGCTGAACCGGGAAACCCTGGTCCAGCCGCTGCCGGAGGAGCTGCCCCGCGGGGAGTATTCGGTGCGCTGGCGTGTGGTGTCCTCCGACGGGCATCCGATCGCCGGCCGGTTCGAATTCCTGGTGGGTGCGGACGCCGTGGCCGGATCTGCCGTCGACGCTGTTCCGGGCACGGATGCAGCCGGGAGTGACAACGCCGCGGGCATGCCGGCGAAGGGAAGCGCCGAAACGCCTGCAAACGGAACCGGCGCCGCCGGGGACACTCAGGCCGACGCCCTTGAAACCGACGCCGTTGAAACCGACGCCGCTGAACCTGACACCGCTGAGGCCGCCGCCCATGCTGGTGCCGAGGCCAACGAGGGCCTGCCTGACTGGGTGCTTCCCGGGATCTGCGGCGCGGCAGCCGGGCTGCTGATCTATGCCGGCTACGCAGTGTTCTCCCGCCGCCGGCAGCGCAGCAGTTCGGACTAGCGCTGCCCGGCAACGGCAACAACCTCACAGAGTGGGCCAGTCGGCTTCCGGCCGCGCACCTCCCACAACTCCAGCGCGTCCCTCATTTCAGTGCCCCCACGGCAGCGCGCGCAAAACTTTCAGCGCTCCATCACGACAGCGCCTCTCACACTTAGGAGCTACACCACCATGACGTCTCGTCCGCCTACCCCCGCCCACACTTCCGTTCCCGGGCAGTCTCCGACCGGGTTGCCCGCCATGGGCCCTGACCACTCTCCGACCAGGTTGCCCGCTGCGGGCCCCGACCACTCTCCGGCCGTGGCGCCCGCTTGTGGCTCCGCCCCGGTGCCCGCCCCATTCCCCGCCCGTCCCATCCGCAAAAAGGCGCTCCCGGCCGTGGCTGCCACCATCCTGGCCGGACTGCTGTTGGGCGGTTGTGCCGCTGACCCCGCACCCGAGGGGCCAGCAGCAGGGGCGCAGACCCAGGCTCCGTCCGCCACGGAAGCAGCTCCAGCATCCGGTCCGCAATCCGCCACGGAATCCGCGACGGCATCCGCTTCTCCGCTGTCCGTGCACCAGCCGTGGGTGAAGGCTGCCGAATCCCGTATGACGGGGGCATTCGGTGTCCTCACAAACAACGGCACCGAAGATATCCGGGTGGTCGCGGCAACGTCGCCGTCCGCCAAGAAGGTTGAACTGCACGAGACCGTCGCGGGTCCCGACGGCACGTTCACCATGGCCGAAACCACTGACGGATTCACCATCCCCGCTGGCGCGGACTTTGCGCTGGAACCCGGAGCAAACCACCTGATGCTGATGGGGCTGGCGGAACCGCTCCTTGCCGGGGACGAGGTCATCCTCAACCTGGAACTGGAAGACGGAACCGTTGTGGAATTCACCGCCACCGTTAAGGACTTCTCCGGCGCCAATGAGAGCTACCACGGGGAATGAGCATCACGGAGGGCGTGGCGCCCGACCACGGCGAGCCCGAACATAGCGAGCGCAGCGGAGACGGGCAGAAGCCGGAACAGGAGGCCTCCGGCGGTGTCAGGCGGCGGCACCTGTTATTCGGCGGTGCAGCGGCTGGGTTGGGAGCGCTGGCGGCAGCCGGGATCGCCGCCGGGACCAAACCGGATGCCGCCGGCCGGAAAGGGCAGAACACGGAGACCGGCGCGGCCCCTTCAGCCGGCGCTTCCGACGTCGTGCCCTTTTACGGACCGCGGCAGGCGGGCATCGAAACGCCGGCCCAGACCCACGCCGTCTTCCTGGGCCTGGACCTGAAACCGGGCCTAACCCGGCAGCGGCTTGCCGCCTGGCTGCGGCTGCTGTCCGAGGACGCCGCCGCCCTGACACAGGGCCGGCCGGCGCTGGCTGACACGGAACCTGAGCTGGCGGCAGGCCCGGCCCGGCTGACGGTGACGTTCGGGTTCGGTCCGGCGCTGGTGGCGCTGGCTTCTCCGGGGCTGGCACCCGCCTGGCTCCGACCGCTGCCTGCCTTCGGAATTGACCGGCTGGAGCCTGCCTACAGCGGGGGAGATCTGCTGCTGCAGGTGTGCGCCGATGACCCGCTGACGGTGGCCCACGCACGGCGCATGCTGCTCAAGGACAGCCGCTCCTTTGCGACCCTTCGATGGACCCAGACGGGGTTTCTGCGCGCCGCCCGTTCCAACCCCGCAGAGGAGACACCACGGAATCTGTTCGGCCAGCTGGACGGTACCGCCAACCCCCGAGGCGGCGCCTTCGAACGTGTGGTGTGGGGCGGGGAGGGCATCGAACCGTGGCTGAAGGACGGGACCTCCGTGGTGATCCGGCGCATCGCCATGAACCTGGATACATGGGATGAACTGGACCGAAGGGGACGGGAGGAAACCGTGGGCCGGCGGCTCAGTGACGGGGCTCCGCTGACGGGCGGAACCGAACATGACGAGCCGGACTTCTCGGCACGCAACAGTCTCGGTTTTCCGGTGATTGCCGAATCCGCGCACATGCGCCGGGCCCGTCCGGAGGATGAACGGCAGCGGATATTCCGCCGTCCCTACAACTATGACGACGCGCCTGTCACGGGCGGCGCGGAAAGCGGCGTCTCCAACTCGGGCCAGATCTTTGTGTCCTACCAGGCCGACGTCGACCGGCAGTTCGTGCCGATCCAGCGGCGGCTGGACGAGCTGGACATCCTCAACGAATGGACGACGCCGGTGGGCTCCGCCGTGTTCGCGGTTCCGCCGGGCGCACGGGAAGGGAGCTTTGTCGGCGCGGAACTTTTCGACTGACAGCCCTCAGCGGGTGTCGCGTTCCTCGAAGACCAGGAACGTCTGGGTGTCCAGCACTCCGGGCATGGACTGCAGCTGGTCGAAAATAACCCGGCGCAGGTGGACGTTGTCCTCGGCCCGTACCAGCACAATGACGTCGAAGGACCCTCCCACCAGGGCGATGTGGTGGATTTCCGGCACCTCGCTGAGGCGGTCCTTCAACTCCCGCCAGGCGTGCTGGCGGACTTTCAGCGTCACATAGGCCGAGGAGCCCAATCCTGCCTTTTCCGGATCCACCAATGCGGTGAAGCGGCTGAGTACGCCCGATTCGGTCAGCCGGGCAATCCGCGAATAGGCATGCGCCCGAGAAATGTGTACCGCCTGCGCAACGGCCGTAAAGGATGCCCTCCCGTCGGAGCGCAGCACTGCCAGGATTTTCCGGTCTGTTTCATCCAGTACCGCCGGAGCTGCTGTCATAGTGTCCACGCTTTCCCCAAGTAATCTGCGTCACATTTGCAAGGTGTCCATCAGAGTACCCGCAGCGGAGCTTTCCGTCCAAGATTTCCGGGAATGCTGGCCCCTGATGAGCGCCGGTCAGCATACTGGCTAGACAGTAGTACCCGCGTGCAAAGGTGCCGCAGGCACTCACGGACGGAGGCTCTCTGATGACCATCTCGACGCCGCGGCACACCGGGTTTCCCCCATCCCCGGGATTCGCCGCAGACACCGGACTTCTTCCGTCCCCGGTTCCCGTCCGGCTGATTGATGCCGACGGGGCGGAGCACAGCGATGAACGCTATCCGCTGCCCTCCGGCGACAGCTTGCTGGACGCCTACGCGCGGCTGGTGGCCGGGCGGCGGGTCAACGACCAGGCCAACGCCCTGGTCCGGCAGGGCCGGCTGGCCGTGTACCCGTCCTCGCACGGGCAGGAGGCATGCCAAGTGGCAGCCGCCGCCGTGCTGCAGGCCCGGGACTGGCTTTTCCCCACCTACCGGGATTCCGTGGCCGTGATGTCCCGCGGCGTGGATCCCCTGCAGGTGCTGACCCTGCTCCGCGGGGACTGGCACAGCGGGTATGACCCCTACGAACACAGGGTGGCCCCGCAGGCGACGCCGCTGGCCACCCAGCTGCTCCACGCCGTCGGCGTTGCCCACGCAGCGAAACTGAAGGGTGAAGACACCGTGGTGCTGGCCCTGTGCGGTGACGGTGCCACCAGCGAGGGCGACTTCCACGAGGCGCTGAACTTTGCCGCGGTCTTCCACGTGCCCGTGGTGTTTTTTGTCCAGAACAACGAGTACGCGATTTCCGTGCCGCTGCGCAGCCAGACCGTTGCCCCCTCTCTTGCACATAAGGCAGTGGGGTACGGCATGCCGGGAGAGCGGGTGGACGGGAACGACGTCGCCGCCCTCCTGGCCGTGCTGGGCGCTGCAGTGCAGCGGGCACGCGAAGGCGGCGGTCCGTCGCTGGTGGAGGCCCACACCTACCGGATGCAGCCCCACACAAACGCCGATGACGCCACCAGGTACCGCACGGCCGACGAGGTGCAGCGGTGGGAACCCCTGGACCCGCTGCTGCGGATCCGGACCTTTCTGCGCTCGTCGGGTCTGCTCGACGACGCCGCCGAGGCCGGGCTGGCAGCCGACGCCGAGACCGTCGCGACGGCCATGCGCGACGGGCTGAATGCCGACGTCGAGCCGGAACCGATGGCCCTGTTCGAGCACGTTTACAGCCGCCGGACTCCCCAGCTGACGGAACAGGCCGAGCTGCTGCGCAGCGAACTGGAACGCGACGCCGCAGCCGTGGAGCCGGACACCCGCGACACCGGCGCCACGCGCTGACTCCCCACGGAAGGGCACACATCATGGCAGCAACAACCACGGAGGCGCGGCCGGGCACCCGGCAGGCCGCCGACACCGCGGACAGCACCGACAACGCGCCCCTGACGTTCGCGAAGGCACTCAATACCGCCCTCGCTGATGAGATGGCTGCCGATTCCACGGTGGTGATGTTCGGCGAGGATGTGGGGCCGCTGGGCGGGGTCTTCCGGATCACGGATTCCCTGACGGCGCGGTTCGGGGCCGAGCGCTGTTTCGATACCCCGCTGGCTGAATCGGGCATTGTGGGCATGGCCGTGGGAATGGCCATGAACGGGTTGCGCCCGGTGGTGGAGATGCAGTTCGATGCTTTTGCCTATCCCGCGTTTGAGCAGATCGTCAGCCACGTGGCCAAAATGCCGAACCGGACCAAGGCCCGGATCAAGCTTCCGATGGTGATCCGGATTCCCTATGCCGGCGGGATCGGCGGGGTGGAACATCACTGTGATTCCTCCGAGTCCTACTACGCCCACACCCCGGGCCTCACCGTGGTGGCCCCCGCCACCGTGGCGGATGCCTATTCACTGCTGCGCGAAGCCATCCGCCTCGATGACCCGGTCATTTTTCTGGAGCCCAAAAAGCTGTACTGGACCAAGGAGAGAGTGGATCTTGCCGGCCTGCGCCGTGCGGCGGATGACGCGGTGCAGACGGGCCGGAGCGCTGCCGGCGGCATCGGTACCGCGGCGGTGGCCCGGCCGGGTACCGATGCCACACTGATTGCCTACGGACCCTCCGTATCCACAGCCCTGGCGGCAGCGGCTGCTGCCGAGGTTGAAGGCCGGTCCCTGGAAGTGATCGACCTGCGCTCGATTGTTCCGTATGACGACGCCACCGTGGACGCCTCGGTCCGCCGCACTGGCCGGGCCGTGGTGATTGCCGAAGCGCCGGGTTTTGCCTCCGTTGCCTCCGAGATCGCAGCCCGTGTCTCCGAACGCTGCTTCCATTCCCTGGCCGCCCCGGTGCGGCGCGTGACCGGATTCGACGTGCCGTACCCGGCTCCCAAACTTGAACACTGGTTCCTGCCCGGCGTGGACCGGATTCTGGACGCGGTGGATGAGCTGCAGTGGGATGAACCGGGCGACGGCGCGGATGTGCCTGCCGGGGATTCCCTTGGCGGGGGTTCCCTTGGCGGGGGTTCCCTTACTGGGGGTACCGCGGCTGCGGATTCCGGTTCGGAGGGCCACCTGTGAGCGTGCGAACCTTCCTGCTGCCGGATCTGGGCGAGGGGCTGACCGAAGCCGAGCTGGTCAGCTGGCTTGTTGCGGTGGGGGACTCCGTCGCCGTGGACCAGCCCGTGGCTGAAGTGGAGACGGCCAAATCCCTGGTCGAGGTCCCGTCGCCGTATGCCGGCCGCGTGGCGCAGCTGCACGGCAATGCCGGCGAAAGCATGGACGTTGGGCGGCCGCTTATTTCGGTGGACACTGCCCCGGTGGACACTGCCCCGGCGGACACTGCGCCGGGCGGTGCTGCACCGGCGGACACTGCGCCGGGCGGTGCTGTACCGGCCGCCGGGTTGGAAACCGCCGCTGCCGTGGGAACCGTGGAAGCGGCGGTGTCATCGGCAGGGGAGGCTTACCGGCAGGAGGAGAAGGCAGGTTCCGGGAACGTGCTGATCGGCTACGGAACTCCGGAAACTGCGAAGACGGCACGCCGTACCAGGCCTCCGAAAAGCCCCGTGCGGCCTGCCCTCCAGATGAATCCGCCCCGATCCGCTGCACCGCGCTGCATCTCGCCGCTGGTCCGGAGGATGGCACGTGAGTCAGGCCTGCGGCTGGCCGATCTCAGCGGCAGCGGCCCGGACGGACTGATCCTGCGCCGCGACGTCCAGGCAGCACTGCGCACGGTACCCGTCCAGGGTGAGTCGTCATTCCGGACGCCGGCGGGGGTTTCCACGACCGCGCTGGTCGGCGCCGTCTCCGGGCCGGCCGACACCACGGCATCCGGCCCGGTCGACACCACGGCATCCGCGGCCGGGACCAAGGTCTCCGGCCCGGACGGCAGCGCCGCACCCCTTGACCCGCGGACCGGGCTGCAGGTCGCTGCCCGCACCCCCGTGCGCGGCGTGCGCCGAACGGTGGCTGCGAACCTCACCCGCAGCCGTGCCCTGATCCCGGAGGCCACCGTCTGGGTGGACGTGGACGCGACGGCGCTGATGGAGCTGCGCAGCGACCTCGGACGCGGCGGCGGCGAGGTCCCCTCGCTGCTGGCCTTCCTAGCCCGCTTCACCCTGGCCGGCCTGCGCAGATTCCCGGAACTCAACACCCGATACGTTCCCGGTGGAACGGGCACAGACGGCCTTTCCGCCGATGCCCCCGACGCCGCCATAGAGGCCTTCGAGGGCATCAACCTGGGCATTGCTGTCCAGGCCGGCCGGGGACTGATGGTCCCCGCAGTCCGTCGCGCGGACAGCCTGTCCACCCGCGACCTGGACACCGAAATCCGCAGGCTCACCGCAGCGGCGCAGGCGGGCCGGGCCACCGCTGCCGAGCTGACCTCGGGCACGTTCACCCTCAACAACTACGGAGTGTTCGGTGTGGACGGCAGCGCAGCAATCATCAACTACCCGGAATCCGCCATTCTCGGCGTCGGCCGCATCATCGATAAACCGTGGGTGGTCCGGGGCGAACTGGCCGTGCGCAAGATGACGGAGCTGACCCTGGTCTTCGACCACCGGGTGTGCGACGGCGGTACGGCCGGAGGCTTCCTGCGGTACGTGGCGGACGCGGTTGAAAACCCGGGCAGGGTCCTCGCAGACCTGTAATACGTGCCCCGAATCCCTACCCGCGGTAGGTTGGAGAAGGCCGGCGAAAGGGAAAGCTGACATGACCGAAACACCGCACCAGCCCGCAGTGAGCACCGCGGGCTGGATGGAAATTGCCCCCCGCATCTGGGTGCGGCGCAACGAGGCGTACGCCGTGAACACCGGCCTGGTGATCGGCGACGAGCGTGCCCTGCTGATCGATACCGGTGCCGGCCCGGTGATGGCAGAGGAAATCCACGCGGCAGCACGGCAGCTGACGGATCTGCCGCTGTCCGCAGTGAACACGCATGCCCACTTCGACCACTACTTCGGAAACACGCTGATGCTGGCCCGCGGCGTCGAGGATATCTGGGGCACCGCCGGGTGCGCCGCAAGCATCCTTGAAAACGGTGAGGACCATCGTCCGCAGGCCGCCGACACGGAACCGGAAATGGCCTCGGCCATGGGCGAGCACACTGCCATCACCGGGCCTACCAAGCTGGTGGAAAACGCCCCGGTGGATCTGGACCTGGGTGGCATTTCGGTGACGCTTTTCCATCTGGGACGCGGGCACACGGACCACGACCTGCTGGTGGGGGCGGGCGACGTGCTCTTCACCGGGGACCTGGTGGAGCAGGGCGCCGATCCGCAGTTCGAGGATTCCTTCCCGAAGGAATGGATCCGCACCCTGGGCAAGGTCACCGCGCTGGAGGACCTGTATACGGTCTTCGTGCCGGGCCACGGCAAACCCGTCACCGTGGATTTCGTGTCCACGCAGATGAACAAAATGCGCACCGCCGTCGCCGTGACCCGCAGCGCCATGGACCAGGCGTCAGTGGACATGACCAAGGCCATTCCCATCCTGCCGTACGGCCCCGAACAGTCCCGCGCGCTGCTCACCCGGCTGCGGACCCTGGCGAAATGGAAATGGCTGAAACGGTAGTCCGGACAGGACACTGCCGGTGCGGGGGATAGTCTGAGGCCGTGCCAGCGGATGATTTCAGCCTTCGACGTATTGCCGTTCCGGCCTACGGGCCTACCCTGCTCTACGGACTGGCAACCGGAGCCATCCTGCCCGTAGTGGCACTCAGCGCCCGGGGCCTCGGCGCCACCGTAGCCCTGGCCGCCCTGGTCATTACCCTCACCGGCGTGGGATCGCTCCTGACCAACGTCCCGGCCACGGTGGTCACCACGCGGTTCGGGGAAAAGTGGGCCCTGGCGGCCGCAGCGGCGTGGTGCGCCCTCGCCATGATCCTGGCGGCATCGGTTCCCGTCCTCTGGGTCTTCGCACTCGCCGTTTTTATGACCGGTATGGCCGGATCGGTCTTCGGGCTTGCCCGCCAGAGCTACCTGACGGAGGCCGTACCGCTGCATTTCCGTGCACGGGCGCTGTCCACCCTGGGCGGGGTGAACCGGATCGGGGTCTTCATCGGTCCCTTCGCAGGTGCCGGAGCCATCCACTTCCTCGGTACCGCGGGCGCCTACTGGGTGGGGGCAGCCGCCGCCGTCGGTGCCGGGCTCCTCAGCCTCACCGTGCCGGACCTGTCCGTTCGTGGGTCCGCCAAGCGAAACGGCACCCGGCCCGGCCCCGGCACCGCCGCGGCGGCCGCGTCAGCGCCCACTCCCACCGTCCGGGCGATCCTGCGCAGCCATGCCCGGGTGTTCCGAACCATCGGCATTGGCATACTGCTGATCGCCGCGGTGCGGGCCACCCGCCAGGCAGTCATTCCGCTCTGGGGCCAGCACATTGGCCTGGACCCCACCCAGACGGCGCTGATCTACGGGCTGTCCGGCGCCATCGACATGCTGATCTTCTACCCCGCAGGCAAAGCCATGGACACCTGGGGGAGGCGTTCGGTGGCCGTGCCATGCATGCTCGTTATGGGTGTGGGGCTGGGACTGCTGCCACTGGCCACCGACGCCACCGGCCTGCTGCTGGCAGCCCTGTTGATCGGCTTCGGCAACGGTATCGGCTCGGGGATTGTCATGACCCTCGGAGCGGACTTTTCACCCTCGCCGGGGCGTCCGCAGTTCCTGGGCATCTGGCGGCTGCTGGCCGATCTGGGCAACATGGGCGGGCCGGGAATCCTCGCCGGTGTGACAGCACTGGTCTCCCTCTCCGCCGGCATTGCGGCCACCGCACTGCTGGGACTGGCCGGCGCCGTCGTCCTCTGGTGCTGGGTTCCCAAGGGAAAACCCGGCAGGTCCGCTAGCGCCGCGCCGGATCGCCGGCCTGCTGGCTGAAGAGCCAGCAGGCAAGGGCGCTGATCAGCAGGCCTACGCCCGCTATCAGGGCCAGGCCCGCCCAGAAGTACAGGGGTGCGGCGGTGGCAATGGGCGCGGCATCCCAGCGGGCGTAGAAATACAGGCCAAGGCTGGCCAGGGCGGCGAGGGTCCCGGGAATGGCGCAAAGCAGCGTAACCGCCCGTGCCGTGCCCTGTCCCCGACCGGACGCGGGCCACAGGTTCCACTCCGGGTTGGTCCGCATCATGACCAGGCCCCCGATCAGGGTCCAGGCCGAGACCACCAGGAGCGAGGCGACGACGTCGGCCGGCCGGTGCCAGCTGTTGAGGAACGTGGCGGCGCCCGCGAGGATCGCGTAACAACCGCCCCAGAACGCTGCCAGCGGCCGCCAGCGCGGGGCGGCCAGCAGGAAGACCGCCGCTGCTGCCGATGCAGCCAGCGTGGTGTGCCCGGAAGGCAGGGAATTAAAGTCCAGCGTCAGGACGCCGCGGTCCGGGCGGTCCAGAACCAGCCGCTTGAGCAGCTGGCTGCTGATGTTTGCCGCCGCGAATGTGCCCAGCGCAATGACCGCCGGGGAAAGGCGCTGCCGCAGGATGGACACGAACACCACCACTATTCCGGCGATGAACACCGAGATCAGGGGCAGATTGTCCAGGAAGCTGATCACCGGCAGATGATTGCCGGCAGCGATCAGTTCGGCTTCCTGAAACGCCGACTCGTCGGCCAGCTGCCCGGTGGTGGTCCGGACAAAAAACCAATACGTCACGGCTACGCCTGCAGCGCAGCACAGAGCGGCAAAGAGGAAGAGCGCCGGATTATGCGCAGCCGGGCGTTGTGCCCGGGAGCGCTGTGCCAGCAAATTGCGAGTATCCATTGGTTCCAGATTGCCACATCATCTTGGTGGTTGCCTGAGCGGCCCGGCCAGGGCGGGTGCAGGGCGGCAAAGCGTAGGCTGGCAGGGTGTCGACTTGGATAAATCCGGAGCCCTCCGTCCTGCGTGAAAGCGCCCGTGTGGTTTCCATTCCCATGCGGGTGAAATTCCGCGGCATCCTGAACCGAGAGGCCCTGCTGCTGCACGGACCGGCCGGATGGGGCGAGTTCTCCCCGTTCCCGGAATACGCGGACGCCGAAGCTGTTCCCTGGCTGGCATCCGCCCTCGAAGCCGCGCAGCAGGGGTACCCGGAGCCGTGCAGAACCTCCATTCCGGTCAACGGGACCGTCCCGGCGGTGGATGTGGGCCAGGTCGAAGCAGTGCTGGCCCGGTTCGGGTCAGTGTCCGCCGTCAAGGTGAAGGTGGCCGAAGCCGGACAGTCCCCGGCGGAGGATCTCGCCCGGGTGGCGGAAGTGCGCAGGTTACTGCCCGGGGCCGGGATCCGCGTGGATGCCAACGCAGGCTGGGACATTCCCACCGCCGTCGATACGCTGAGCCGGCTGGCCGAGGCCGGCCTGGAGTACGCGGAACAGCCGGTGGCCGGCATAAACGGGCTGCGCGCGGTGCGCACAGAGCTGCGCCGCCGCGGTGTACCGGTCCTGATCGCAGCGGATGAAAGTGTACGCAAGGAAACGGATCCGCTGAAGGTTGCGCGGGAAGACGCCGCGGACCTGATTGTCATCAAGGCCGCCCCGCTGGGCGGAGTGCGCCGGGCAGTGGAAATAGTGAAGCAGGCCGGGCTGCCGGCAGTGGTGAGCTCGGCCATTGACACCTCCGTGGGCATCCGCACCGGCGTCGCTCTGGCCGCCGCGCTGCCGGAACTGCCCTACGCGTGCGGGCTGGGCACCCTGTCCCTGATGGCCGGTGATGTGACCAATGAACCGCTGCTGCCCGACGGCGGGGCCCTGGCCGTGCGGGATGTTCCGGTTTCCGGAGACCTGCTGGAACGTTTCGCCGCGTCACCGGAACGCACCCGGTGGTGGTTGGACCGCCTGGACCGGGTCCGTGCGCTGCTGGTGTCGGGACAGGCCGGCCCGGCAGACGGGCCGGCCTGACCGCCGTCACTTCCGGTTACCCGGTGCCCCGGTGCCCCAGTGCCCCAGTGCCCCGGTTACCCGGGTGCCCCGGTGCCCCAGTGCCCCGGTGCCCCGGTTACCCCGGTGGCCCCGGTTCCCGGGTGCCCCGGTTCCCGGGCTTAGTTACCGGTTAGTTACCCCGCCGCCCCGGACGTCCCGGCCTCCAGGTTCCGGCGGAGTATGTGGCCTGCCGCGAGCAGCAGGTCGCAGGCCCGGGCGTAATCCGTTGACGGAACCAGCAGGATGTCTCCGTCAAAGGTGGAAACCACAAATACCGGGCAGCCTGCGGCGGACAGCGGCGCCACCAGCGACGTGACCACACCGGTCAGGCCGAAAGGCATGGGACCCGCTGCGTAGAGGGCCGTCCAGGGGCCGTCGGTCTCGGCGTCGGCCGGGGCCAGCGCGGCAGGGCAGACCAGCGAAAGTTCCTGCGGGGTGCGGGTGACCGATATGAATCCGGCCCCTGTGCCCGGCGCCGTAAATGCCGCAGGAACCTCTGCTGTCACGGGAAGCCGTGCGATCACGTAGTCACCGGCAAGGGCGTGCAGCTCCACGGTGGGTGCGGGGGTTGAAAGGGTCATGGCATGTCCTGGTTTGTCCGTGCGGAAGGCCCGTGCAGCAGGGCCGCGCTCATCGCACCCCGCCATCATGCCAGAAGCTTCCGTCAACGGATGAAGCGGCGGGACAGCCGCCGGATGAAGCGTCATGACGGCCGTCGGCCGGATCCCGCCGGGGCGGGGAACACAGTCGAAACAAAACAACACGCACCGGAAACATGTGTCTGCGAATCTCTGTCCAACGGCGTCCGGAACGCCGGATTGATCGAGATGGAAGGCGCTATCCGTGATTTTGGGTCCAGAAGATGTCGCAGTAATAAACGGCTATGTCCTGCCGATGAACAACCAGGCCCCCATACCGGACGGCGTCGTCACCTTCAGCGGCGGGGTCATTGACCGGATCGGCACTGCGGGATCCGTTGATGTCAGCGGCGCCGGCCGGATCATAGATGCCCGCGGCGGAGCGATCATGCCAGGCTTCATCAATTCGCACACGCACAATGCCTCCAACATGCTCCTGCGCGGCCTGGACGAAGACGCCGAGCTGTGGTCCTGGCTGGAGTCCATGTGGAAGCTGAAGCAGAACTTCGACCCGGAAACGCTTTACTGGGCGAGTCTCTGCGGCCTCATTGAAATGGTCCGCTCCGGAATCACCTGCTTCAACGAGCACTTTGACGCCTACGCCGTGGAACCGGAGGTCGAGGCGCTGAAAGTTATTCCGCTCCGCGCCACCCTCGGCTACGGGTTTGCGGACCGCGGTATCTACGAACCCATCTCGGAATGGTCCTGGACGGCTTTGGAGAACTTCGGCGAGAAGGTCGCTCGGCACCACATGAGCGCCAACGGCCGGATCCAGGTGGCCCTGTCTCCGCATGCCCCCTATTCGGTGGGAGCGGAAATGTGGAAACTCACCCGGAAAGTGGCGGACGACCACGGGGTCTCCATCCACACCCACCTGGCCGAGGGCATGAATGAAGTGCGGTATATGCAGGACACCTATGGCACCACCAGCGTGCAGTGGCTGGAGTCCATGGGCTTCCTCGGCCCCGACGTCACGGCCGCGCACTGCACCCGGCTGAACGACGTCGACCGGCGGATCATGGCCGAACGCGGCGTGAAGATTGCCCACTGTCCGGTCAGCAACGCGAAACTGGTCTCCGGCACCCTGGACCTGGGGGCGGTCACGGATGCGGGAATCACTGTGGGCCTGGCAACGGACGGTCCGGCCAGCCACAACACCATGGATCTGTTCCAGGAAATGAAGTTCGCCGGCCTCATCCACAAGGACCGCACGCAGGACCCGCTGTTCCTGCCGACCCGGCAGCTGCTCAACCTTGCCACCACCGGATCGGCGGCGGCCATGCACCGGCCCGAGCTTGGCCGGCTGGCGCCCGGGCATCCTGCGGACATTGTGGTGGTGGACTTCGATACCGCCCACACCATGCCCGTTTACGATCCGGAATCCACACTCGCGTATGCCAGCCGTGCAGACGATGTCCGCTTCACCATCGTGGCGGGGGAGGTCCTGCTTGATGACAAACAGATTCCCGGCGTGGACGAAACCGAGGTCCGCCGCCGCTTCCGCGAAAGCGCCCTCGCACTCCGGGCACGGAGCGGGGCCTGAACCATGAAGAAGACCAATCCAGTGAAAGGAACGGACATGTCCGCAGCGCTAACCGGAGTCGATGAAAAGCTCCCGCCGGCCAAGCTGGTACTGTCAGGGGCCCAGCACCTGCTCGCCATGTATGCGAGTATCGCGGCGGCGCCGCTGGTGCTTGCCGTGGCCCTGCAGCTTCCGCAGGAACAGGTCATTTACCTGCTGGCCGTCACCGCCCTGACCAGCGGGGTGGCGACCATCCTGCAGTCCGTGGGCATCTGGAACATCGGAGCCCGGCTGCCGATTGTCCAGGGCACCACGTTCACCGCGGTGGCACCCATGATCCTGATCGGCGGGGAGTGGGGGCTGCCGGCGATCTTCGGCTCGGTGATTGCAGCCGGTCTGTTCACTTTTATTGCCGCCCCGTTCTTCAGCAGGGTGCTCTTCCTCTTTCCACCGGTGGTCACCGGGACCACCATTGCCGCGATCGGCATTTCGCTGATCCCGATCGCTGCCAACTGGATGGTGGGAGGGGACCAGTCAGTCACTGCCATCTCAGGTCCGAACCTGTTGCTGGCGGTCTCCACCCTGGTCATCATCCTTGCCGTGTCACGCATCTTCTCCGGTTTCCTGGGGCGGATTGCCGTGCTGGTGGGTCTGGTCCTCGGAACCTTGATTGCCATCCCATTCGGGCTGGTGGACTTCTCCGGCGTCGGCACCGCATCTGTTTTCGAGTTCCCCGCCCCCTTCGCCTTCGGCCTGCCGACCTTCCACTTCTCCGCCGTCCTCGCGATGATCATCGTTATGCTGATCACCATGGTGGAAACCACCAGTGATGCGCTGGCCATCGGAGACATTACGGGGGAGAAGGTGGACGAAAAACGCGTTGCCGCCACCCTGCGGGCGGACGGCCTGTCCACGATGCTGGGCGGAGTGTTCAACTCCTTCCCGTTTACCGCCTACGCCCAGAACGTTGGCCTCATCCGGCTCTCCGGAGTGAAGAGCCGGTGGGCCATCACCGCCGCCGGGGTGTTGCTGGTTCTGATGGGGCTTTTCCCGCAGATTTCCGCGGTTGTGGCAGCCATTCCCATGCCGGTGCTGGGCGGTGCCGCGATGGTGCTCTTCGGCGGCGTGGCCGCAGTGGGTATCGGCATCCTGGGCCGGGTGAACCTGAACGATTCCCGCAACATCCTGATTGTCAGCGTCAGCATCGGCCTGGCCATGGTCCCGGTGAGCAAACCGGGGATATTCAGCGGCTTCCCGGCGTCACTGCAGATAGTTGTGGAGAACAGCATTGTCCTGGCCTGCCTGTCCGCCATTGTGCTCAACCTGATCTTCAACGTTGCGGGCAGGAACAAGGCCGGGCGGGGCGGGGACGCTCCGGACACCGGAACGGCGCCGGCAGAGGGGCCTGTTTTGAGCACCGGGACTATGCCTGCGCCGACGTCCGTTCAGCCGGTGGGAGAGCTGCTCCAGCCGGCGGGTACGTCGGTACAGCCGGTGGGGCAACCGGCTGGACCCGCTCAGCCGTCGGGCAGGCCTGCCCAACCCGTGGCGCAACCGGCGGGTGGACCCGCTCAGCCGTTGGGCAGGCCTGCCCAACCCGTGGCGCAACCGGCGCGGTCCGTAGGGGAGCCTGCCTGACCCGCAGCGGCAGGATGGGGCCGGCGGACCGGATGGTGCGTCCGCCGGCCCCTAGGATGGAAGGGTGACTGGATCCCTGAGTTCCCTGCAGGCCGCCCGCTCCGCCGTCGCCGCACTTGCGGAGGCCGGAGTACGCGACGTCGTGATTGCCCCCGGCTCCCGCAGCGCCCCGCTGGCCTACGCACTGGCGGAGGCAGAACTGCAGGATCGGATCCGCGTGCACGTGCGCATTGATGAACGGGTCGCCGGATTCACCGCTCTGGGCCTGGCCCGCGGCGGACGCCGGCCGTCCGCCGTAGTGACGACGTCGGGCACGGCCGTGGGAGAACTGCTCCCGGCAGTGATGGAAGCCCACCATGCCGGAGTTCCGCTGGTGGTCCTCTCCGCGGACCGGCCCGCCGAGCTGCATGGCACCGGGGCGAACCAGACCACCGTGCAGCCGGGCATATTTTCCGGCTTCCCCGCCGCCGCCGTGGACGTCGAAGCGGGCACGGATCCGGCAGGGGTCATTTCCGCGGCCCTGGCCCAGCTGGGCAGCGGTGTTCCCATCGGCCCGGTGCACGTGAACCTGCAGTTCCGCGATCCGCTCACGCCCGATTCCGGCGATCCGCTCTTCCTCGATGCCCCGGATGCCCGGGCCGCCCTTCCCGCCGAAGCTTCGCCGGCGGACCGGGTCCCCGCTGAAGCCGCCCCCGCCCGCGGTACCCACCGTACGGTCGTTGTGGCCGGTGACGGGGCGGGGGAACTGGCAGCTCTCTTCGCGCTACGGACCGGGCTGCCGTTGCTGGCCGAGCCGTCCTCAAACGCCCGGTTCGGCCCGAACGCTGTCAACGCGTACCGGCTGCTGCTGCCGGAACTGGGCCCGGACATTGAACGCGTGGTGGTCTTCGGGCGGCCCACGCTCTCCCGTCCGGTAGCGGCGCTGCTGGCACGCAGCGACGTCGAGAAGGCACTGTACCTTCCCCGGCCGGTGAACTGGTTTACCCCCGGGCGTCGGAGCGAAACCATCATCACTGACATCCCCGGACTCCTGGCCTTTGCCGGTACAGGCGCCCCGGGCTGGCTGGACCGCTGGCAGACCGCCTCCGAGGCGGCGCAGAGCGCGCTCACCAACCTGCTGGAGACACAGACGGAGCTGACCGGACTGCAGGTGGCAGACCTTCTCTGGGATGCCTCCGACACCAATCTGGTGCTTGGCTCCTCCAACGTCATCCGCGATATGGACCTGGTGGCTTCCCCCGACTGGCATCCGTTGGACGTGTACGCCAACCGCGGACTCGCCGGCATTGACGGGACCATTTCCACAGCTGCCGGCATCGCCCTCGCCAACGGGATTCCGACCCGGCTGCTGTTGGGGGACCTGACGTTCCTGCACGACGTCGGCGCGCTGCTCCTGGGCCCGGGGGAAACCGAACCGGATCTGCAGATAGTGGTGCTGAACGATTCCGGCGGCGGCATTTTCTCGGTACTGGAACACGGCGCCCTGGGCGAAGACCCGAAATACACCGCACTGGTGGAACGGTTCTTCGGTACCCCGCACAACGCGGACCTCGCCGCGTTGTGCCGGGGTTACGGGGTGCGGCACCAGCTCATCCGCTCGGCTGCCGAACTGGAAAGTGCCCTGGCAGCTCCGGTGCAGGGCCGTTCCGTACTGGAAGTACCCGTGGCACGGGATGCCCTTCGCGGCCTACACGCCCGGGTGCAGGCCGCGGTGGCCGCTTCACTTCGGGGTTAACAAAGCAACAAAAAAGCGGGGTCCGCACCTGCTGGTGCGGACCGCGCTTTTTAGCTCTGCTGCTCTAAAGGACCTTGGAGAGGAACGCACGGGTGCGTTCATGCTGGGGGTTGCCCAGGACATCCTCGGGGCGTCCCTGCTCCACCACAACGCCGCCGTCCATAAAGACAACGCGGTCTCCCACCTCGCGGGCAAAGCCCATTTCGTGGGTGACCACCATCATGGTCATTCCCTCTTCGGCGAGCTGGCGCATTACTTCGAGCACATCGCCCACCAACTCGGGGTCCAGGGCACTGGTGGGCTCGTCAAAGAGCATCATGTCCGGATCCATGGACAGGGCACGGGCAATGGCCACGCGCTGCTGCTGGCCGCCGGAAAGCTGGGCGGGGAATGCCTCGGCGCGGTCCGCCAGGCCCACCTTGGCCAGGTTCCGGCGGGCGGTTTCCTCCGCTTCGGCCTTGCCGCGGCGCTTGGCCCGGCGCTGGGCCAGGGTCAGGTTCCGCAGCACGTTCAGGTGCGGGAACAGGTTGAACTGCTGGAACACCATGCCGATCCGGGTGCGGACCTTGTCCAGATCCGTCTCCGGGTCAGTAATGTCCACGCCTTCAACCATGATGGTTCCGCTGGTGGGATCCTCCAGTCGGTTGACGCACCGCAGCAGGGTGGATTTGCCCGAGCCGGACGGCCCGATCACGCAGACCACTTCGCCCTGGTCAACGTGGAAGTCGATGCCCTTGAGGACTTCGTTGCTGCCGAAGGACTTGTGAAGGTTGCGGACCTCGATGGCAGGGGCGGCGTTCTTCTCGACGCTCATGACTGCTACCTGCCTCTCTGGTTGTGTCGTTCAAGCTTGGCCACCAGCTGGGTCAGCGGCAGCGTAATGATCAGGTACATCAGCGCGGCAAGGACCAGCGGGGTGGCGTTGGCCGTCTGGGAGACGGAGTCGCGGGCAAACGTGGTCAGTTCGCGGTCCTGCAGTGCCATGCCGGCGATGAAGAGCAGCGAGGTGTCCTTGATCAGGATCACCAGCTCGTTGGTCAGCGGGGGAGTGATGATCCGGAAGGCCTGGGGGAGGGTTACCGAGATCATGGTCCACATCGGGCTCATGCCCAGCGAACGGGCCGCTTCGGCCTGGCCGGCGGGAACCGCCTGGATGCCTGCACGGATGGTCTCGGCAATGTACGCGCCGGACACGATGATCAGGGCCAGCAGGCCGGCACCGGCGCTGCCGCCCGGCGGACGCCAGTTGAAGGCAATGGGGACGGCGAAGGCGAAACCGAAAATCACCAACAGGGCCGGAAGCCCGCGGAACAGTTCAATGTATGCCGTGGCAGCCCAGCGGTACGGTGCCACCGGGGAGAGCTTCATCAGGGCCAGCACCAAACCGAGCAACAGGCCGCCGGCAAAGGCGATCACCGTGTAGATGATGGTGTTTTTGACGGCCACCGTGATGATGGTCGGGAACGCCTCGCGGGCCACCTCGGGGTCGAAGAAGTTCTCGCCGATGGCTTCCCAATCGGCAAGCAGTGCAACGGCTGCCAGGGCAAGGACAAAGATGGCATACAGGACACCTTGGAAGAGGCGTCTGCGGGTGGAGGGTTTCAAAATGGGGCCTTCCGGGGGAAGAAAAGGGGTCGTCCCGGGCACCCGGCCCGGGACGACTCGATTGTCTAGGCGTTATTCGGTGAAGTACTTGTCGTAGATCTCCTGGTACTTGCCGTTGTCCCGCATCTCAGTGAGCTGCTCGTTGACGGCGGAGACGAGTGCGGTGTTGTCCTTGTCCATGGCGAAGCCGTAGGACTCGTCGGTCTCGTATTCCTCGGCGATCGTGAAATCGCCGTCTTCGGTGTGTCCAATGTTAACCGGCAGGTCCTGAAGCACGGCGTCAACGTTGCCGGACTGGATGGCCGGGAACAGTTCGGCATCGCTCGGGTAGGCGAAGATCTCCGCGCCGGTGGCATTGTCCCGGGCATAGGTCTCGCCGGTGGTATTGCCCTGGACGCCGAGCTTCTTGCCGTCCAGGTCCTCAATGCTCTTGATATCCGAATCAGCGGGGACCAGCAGCGACTGCAGGGAGTCGTAGTACGGCTCGGCGAAGCCCATGGCTTCCTGGCGTTCCTCCGTGATGGTGATGGCACTGGCCGAAAGGTCGCACTGGTTTGCCGCCAGCACCGTGCCGCTGGCAATGCCCTCGAAGCCGGCATCCTGGACCGCAAGTTCCAGGCCTAGCCCCGAGGCAATCTCCTTGACGATGTCCATGTCGAAGCCGGTGTATTCACCGTTCTCTTCGTACTCGAACGGCACGTACGGGATGTCGGAGCAGACCGTCAGGGTCCCTTCGGAGACCAGATTGAATTCTGAGCCTGCATCGTCAGAGGCGGCGGAATCGTCGCCGCCGCAAGCGGTCAGCGAAAGTGCGCCGATGGCCAGGAAGGCAAAGGCGGCGGTACGGGCTTTGTGCGGCATTGTTTTACAACCTTACGTCGGACGGTGTGAGCCGGGTCGTTGTGACCCGGCTCACCCTTTACTGGTATTGGGATGCAGTCTAGAGCGTACGCACCGCATATTTCGGTAACATGTCCGCTGCCCGCCGCAAAGGTGCCTGCCCTCGGTGCGGGTGCTACTCCGTGAAGTACTTGTCGTAGAGCTCCTGGTACTTACCGTTCTCCCGCAGGCTGGCAAGCTGTTCGTTCACCTTGGCGGCCAGTTCGGTGCTGCTGTCCTTCTTCATGGCGAAGGCGTATACCTCGCCGGTTTCGAAGGTGGCGGTGACGGCGTACTTGCCGTCCTCGGTGTGGTCCTGGTTGACCGGCAGGTCCTGCAGCACGGCGTCGATGCCGCCGGCCTGCAGGGACTGGAAGAGTTCCGCGTCGGTCTGGAAGGACATGATCTCTGCACCCTCAGGGGCGTTGTCCCGGGCGTAGCTCTCACCGGTGGTGCCCTGCTGGACACCAATCTTCTTGCCGTCCAGGTCGGCCAGGGAGGCGATGGAGGAACCGGCGGGGGCCAGGATGGACTGCAGGGAATCGTAGTACGGGTCGGAGAAGGCGAGCTTTTCGGCACGTTCATCCGTCACGGTCATGGCCGCGGCAATCATGTCGCACTGGCGTGCTGCCAGTACGGTGCCGCTCTGCAGGCCGTCAAAGCCGACGTTCTGCATTTCGTGGTCAAGTCCCATCCCTGTGGCGATTTCGCGGGTGAGTTCAACGTCGAAGCCGGTGAATTCGCCGTCCACTTCGTATTCAAACGGTTCAAAGGGGATGTTGGAGCAGACGGTGAGGGTGCCGTCATTGACCAGTGCCAGACCGGATTCATCGGCATCGGTTCCCCCGCCGCAGGCGGTCAGGGACAGCGCGCCGGCGGCCAGGGCGGCGACAACGGCGGTGCGGGCTTTATGGAGCATGGCGATTCAGAACCTTAGGTCGGTAGGAAAGGGTTCGGCCGCAGGCGGAAACCAATCCGTCTCCAGGCGGCAGCTAATAGAAACGGGCCCCAACCCGCTTCCGAGTTTCTATTCTACCTAATGTAAATTTATGCAAAGGACCAAACGGCTATGCAGTGACATCCGGCGGCGCCGGTGACCGGCTGGTCAGGACGCGGCGGGCGCAGAGGCAAACTCCGACGGGCGGCGCGGAACCGCGCGGGGCCGGTCCAATCCCAGGGCCTCCAGCATGGGCCGGAATTTGCTCCAGGTTTCCTCTAGTTCCGCGGCAGGATTGGATCCGGCGACGATCCCGCAGCCTGCATAAAGCCGCACTTCAGTAGGGGTTTCAACCACTGCGCCGCGCAGGGCAATGCCCCATTCCCCGTTTCCGGCGCCATCCATCCAGCCCACCGGACCGGCATAAGGGCCGCGGTCCATGTGTTCAAGCTCACTGATAAGTTCGCCTGCCACGCTGGTCGGGAAGCCGCAGACAGCGGCAGTGGGATGAAGCGCCTCGATGAGGGTCAGCGGCGTGGGGACCGCTCCGGTTTCATCCGCCGCAAGCTCAGCTCTGACATCGGAGGCCAGATGCCAGACGTTGGGCAGTTCCAGGACAAAGGGCTCCGAATGCGAGGTCATGGAGGAGGTGAACGGTTCCAGGGCACGGGTCAGCGAATCGATGGCGATCTGGTGCTCATGCTGCTGTTTCGCGGACCCGGCGAGCACCCGCTTGGCGTAGTCGGGCTCGTCGTCCGGTGCCGTGGCGCGGTCCAGGGTGCCGGCCAGGACGCGCGCTTCGGCCGTGCCGCTTTCCACCCGGATCAGCATCTCGGGTGTGGAACCAATCAGGCCGTCAACGGAGTAGGTCCAGCAGTCGCGGTACCGGACGGCCAGCTCGCGCAGCACCTGGGAAGCGACCAGCGGACTGCCGAGTTCCACGGCGATGTCCCGGGCCAGCACAATCTTGCTCAGGTCCCCGGCGGCAATGTGGGCCACCGAGCGTGCCACCGCATTCTTCCATTCCGATTCACTGAGCATCCCGGGCAGGATCCGGTCCGCGGGGTCGCTCTGGCGGTACAGCGGCAGATCATCCAGATAGCGGGCGAGGGTGTCCACGGCTGTTTCGGCCGTGACCTCTGCCTCGGGATCGGAGGTTGTATAGGTCACCCATGCCTCGCCGTCGCGCAGGCCCACCACAATCTCCGGAATCACCAGGCGGGATTCAAAGGGCGACCGCTTGGAGAAGGCAAAGGAACCGAAGGCAACCAGTCCGGTGCCGGGCTGGGTGAGGGGATTCTCGACGTCGGCTCCGGCCAGGGCGGCACGCCACCACTGCTGTGCGAGGGCGAAACGCTCCGGACCGCTGGAGGTGAAGCGGGCTGCTTCGCCGAAGCCCACCAATCCCTCCTGCCGCCGGATCCAGCACAGTTGTTCATCAAGAACCAGATACTCCAAGAGGCCGATGGTGGCGGATCGCTCACCGACCGGCACTGTTACAGAACGCAGGGTGGTCATAGTGATTCCACACTACTCCGCCCCCGGCACGGGCCCGCCACCACACGCCTCAACCTGAGAGCAACACGACAGGACGGGGGCCGGTTCGGCCGCAACTGCATTGTTTGAGACAATGACTGGGTGAACCGCGCATCGTTGGAAAAACGCCCGGATGAAGTTGCTGCCATGTTTGATGACGTGGCACCTAAATACGACGTCGTTAATGACGTGCTGTCCCTGGGGCAGACACGCCGTTGGCGCCGCATCGTGGTGGACGCCGTAGGGGCCGTTCCCGGACAGCGGGTCCTGGACCTGGCCGCCGGTACGGGTACCTCCAGTGAGCCCTATGCCGACGCGGGCATCGACGTCGTGGCGTGCGACTTCTCCCTCGGAATGCTTAAGGTGGGCAAACGCCGCCGGCCGGACATCGATTTTGTTGCCGGTGACGCCACGAACCTGCCGTTCGCCGACAACTCCTTCGATGCCTCCACCATTTCCTTTGGCCTGCGCAACGTCAACGAGCCGAAGAAGGCGCTGGCCGAGATGCTCCGGGTGACCAAGCCCGGCGGACGGCTGGTCATTGCCGAGTTCTCCTCGCCGGTGATTCCGGTGTGGCGAACCATGTACACCGAGTACCTGATGCGCGCCCTTCCCCCCATCGCCCGCAAGGTGGCGTCCAACCCTGACGCATATGTCTACCTGGCCGAATCCATCCGTGCCTGGCCGAACCAGGACAGCCTCGCAGCCTGGATTGCCGAGACCGGATGGTCCGATGTGGCCTACCGGAACCTGACCGGCGGCATTGTTGCCGTTCACCGCGCCGTAAAGCCCGGGAGGTAACCGGCAGCGTGAAGGTCCTCATTGTCGGAGCCGGTCCCGCGGGTTCCACTGCCGCCTACTACCTCGCCTCGGCGGGCGTGGATGTCACCGTCCTGGAGAAAACCGCTTTCCCCCGCGAAAAGGTCTGCGGCGACGGGCTCACACCCCGGGCCGTGCGTGAGGTCCAGCTGCTGGGCCTGCCGCACGATGAATCCGAGGGCTGGCGCCGGAACAAGGGGCTGCGCCTGATTGCCGGCGGCCGGACACTGGAACTGCCCTGGCCCGTGCTTTCGGACTTCCCCGACTACGGCTTGATCCGCACCCGGCTGGGCTTCGATGAAGCGCTGGCCCGCCATGCCCAGGCCGCCGGAGCAAAGATCCTCGAGCGCCACACCGTGGTCTCCGCACTCCGGGCTGCCGACGGCCGGGTGGAAGGCGTCGTCGCCAACATCCTGGACGAAAACGGGCGCCGGACCGGTGACCAGCGGACGTTCCTGGCCGACGTCGTGCTCGCTGCGGACGGCAACTCCACCCGCACCGCTCTGAGCCTCGGCATTGAAAAGCGCGACGACCGCCCCATGGGCGTGGCCGTCCGCACGTATTTCGAAAGCCCCCGCACCAACGATGAGTGGATGGAAGGCTGGCTCGAGCTTCCCGACGCGTCCGGAAACCCGCTGCCCGGTTACGGCTGGGTCTTCGGCGTGGGGGACGGCACCTCCAACGTGGGCCTGGGCATCCTGAACTCCTCCAAGGAATTCGGCAAGCTGGACTACCGGAAGGTGCTGCGCGACTGGACCGCGGGCATGCCCGCCGAATGGGGCTTCACTCCCGAAAACCAGGTAGGCGAAATCCGCGGTGCAGCGCTGCCGATGGGCTTCAACCGCACCCCGCACTATTCACCCGGCCTGCTGCTGCTTGGTGATGCCGGAGGCATGGTCAGCCCCTTCAATGGCGAGGGAATCTCCTACGCCATGGAATCGGCACGGTTCGCCGCCGAACACATCATTGAAGGTGCCGGCGCCGCGCTCAGGCCGGGGCTGCTCTCCGCGCAGGCAGCGTTCGACGTCGAGCTGCAGGCCTACGCGGAGCAGGTGCGCGGGGAGTGGGGCAGCCACTTCACCCTGGGCCGCATTTTCGCCGCCATGATCGGACGCCCGGCCGTAATGAAGCTGGCACTGCGCACCGGAATGCCCATTCCCGTGCTGATGCGGTTTGTTGTGCGCATGCTGGCCAACCTGACGGACCGGAACTCCAAGGGTATTGAGGATAGAGTGATTGCCTTACTGGAAATGCTGGTCCCGGCGGCAAGCAACCAGGGGACACCGGTAAGCTCCCGGAAATCCCCGCCGCACGCATGACGACGATGCCGTTTGCCCACCCGTTCCGACAAATAGTTAGTCTTGAACAGTGACTGAATCCACCAACACCAGCCCGGACGCCGGGTCAAGCACTTTCGTACTGCCTCCGGGGTTCGCCCTGCTGGCAGAGGACCCCAGGCTTGGCCCGTCCATGGTCTCGTCCCTGGAGCAGGTTGAGGTGCAGCTGCGCGAGGCCGTTGCCAACTCCGATCCCTTTGCCGACACCACGTCGCGGCATCTGGTGGAGGCCGGCGGTAAACGTATCCGCCCGCTCCTGACGCTGCTGGCCTCCCATCTTGGTCCGGAGGAAGCCGGGGAGAAGGTCATTCAGTCCGCCGTTGTCGTGGAACTGACGCACCTGGCCACGCTGTACCACGACGATGTGATGGATGAGGCGCCCTACCGCCGCGGTGCACCGACGGCGCATGAGATCTGGGGCAACTCAGTGGCCGTGCTGACCGGAGACCTGATCTTCGCCCGGGCTTCGAGCCTGGTCTCGGCTCTTGGCGGTCCGGCACTGGCCATCCAGGCACGCACCTTCGAGCGGCTGTGCCTGGGCCAGCTGCATGAAACCGTGGGTCCGGCCGAGGGCCAGGACCCGTTGGAGCACTACCTCTCCGTCATCGCAGACAAAACCGGTTCGCTGATTGCCGCCTCGGGCCAGTTTGGTGCCCTGTTCTCCGGAGCCGGTCAGGACGTCATCGACATCATGGTCGAATACGGCGAGAAGGTAGGTATTGCCTTCCAGCTCGCGGACGACGTTATTGACGTGACCGGGCTGCAGGAAAAGTCCGGCAAGACGCCCGGTACCGACCTGCGCGAAGGGGTACCGACGTTGCCGGTCCTGCTGCTGCGCCGCTCGGCTGCGGGCGGGGACGCGGACGCCGCCGCCGTGCTGGAACTGGTGGAACGGGACCTGTCCTCGGATGAGGCGCTGGCCGAAGCCGTTGCTGCGCTGCGGGCCAGTCCGGTCACGGACGAAGCCTGGGCCGTTGCCCGGGGCTGGTCTGAGGAAGCCGTGCAGGCTCTCGCCCCGCTGCCTGACTCCGTGGTGAAGGAAGCCCTGGCATCCTTCGCACGGGCCGTAGTTAACCGCGAGGTGTAGCTTCCCGGCGTCTGCCGCTTAGTCCCTCCAGCAGTTTCTGGCAACCGTTATCCCCGGTTAGGGGGTATTTTTCCGCCGCAATGGCTGGTTTTCCGCGTTCCGTGCGATTCTCGGCACCTATGGGAGGCGTGGCTGAAATCCGGAGGGGGAACAAAATGTCCCAGATTATGTCGACGCACCGGAAAGCATCGAACGGACATACGGGCGGCGCGGCCGTGCCAACCGGTACGGAACATACCCTGTGGTGGGTGCTCACGGTGCAGCCGGTTCGTCCGGAGATCTGCGATGCCGTGGTGCGGCAGATCGTCACGCCGCTGATCGGCCAGGCCCGGGTGTGGGGGGCGGAACGCTGCTTCTACCGGTGCCTCGACAATGTCTCCCCGCACGTCCAGGTGCATTTCCTGGTCCGTAACGGCGTTGCCGGCCGGCTGAAGCCCTTCGCCCAGGCGCTTGCCGCGCAGTGCGCACCGGAGCTGGGCGAGGTGCGGATCTCGGAGCAGAATGCCGGTGCGTATCCGCCCCGCCGGGCCGAACCGGCGTCGCCTGCCGTCGAAGAGGCGCTGGCACTGTTCGGCGGCCCGGAAGGCATCGCCCTGACCTGTGATGTGGAGGAGCTTTCCTCCGACCTTGGTGCGTGGGCGCTCGGCCGCTTTACCACTGTAGATTCCCGTTCACCGTTCGCCGCGCTGCTGCTTTTCGACACCGCGCACGCCATGATGCACGGACCGCGGTCCTCCCTGTGGCCGGACCGCCGGGCTCCGAGCTGGGGCTACTACTGGACCACCCACCTGAACAGCTGCACCGTGTCCTTTGGTCCCCTGGCGGAACGTGCACGGATTGCTCTGAAGGCCCGGACGGTTCCCCGGATTGTCCCGGCACACCGGCAGATGGCCGCGATCGCCTCGGAGCCGTCCGTGGACGCCTGGCGCCAGCGGTGGGCCCGTGCCATCGATACCTATTTGTACCGGGCGGACAGGGCACGGATCAGCCGCAGTGCGCAGTTCCTGGCCGTGTACCAGAGCCGGCAGCTGCTCAACCGCTTTGGTATTTCCCCCACGGAGGAAGCAGTACTCGGCCTCCACGCACATGCCTGGAGCAAGGAGCTGGAGCCCGGGCTGCCCCGCGGTTAGAGGACGGCGCGCAGTTCAGCGGCCTTGCGGGCACGCACCGCCGGCGGCACGATGGGCCGTTTTGGCGTGAAGTAGAGCCCGTCATCGGTCCAGCGCGGCAGGATGTGCTGGTGGTAGTGCCAGACATGCTGGCTGCCCGCCGGCTCGTTGTGCTGGCGGGTGGTTACGCCATCGGGGGACCACGCCTTCTTGATCGCCACTGCCATATCCCGCGTCACCACCATGATCCGGGCGGCGACGTCGTCGGGCAGTTCGTAGAGCAGTTCATAGTGGGCCCGCGGCGTGACCAGCACGTGGCCCGGCTCCGGATCGAAGCCGTGGGATGCAATGAAGGCGAGCACCAGGTCATCCGAATAGATCAGGTCTCCGGGCTCGCAGAGGTTCCCGGCGAAGCGAAACTCTCCGGACGCGAGATCGCAGAACGGGCATTCATAGCCCTGCGGAGCGTGGCTCTTCCAGACGGTTTCACTCGCTTCCCTCATCGAATGCTCAGTCCTCGTCCTCATCCTCTTCGAAAATCCACTCGAACATGTCCAGCACGTACTCGCTGAGCGTGCCTTCCTCGCTTTGCCAGTCGCCGCGGGCATTGTTGCGGCGCCACACAATCGGATCCGGCACATCCAGCTGGTCCTCGCGGATACCCCAGACAAACTTCTCATCCTCGTCCTCGAGGAAAAGCAGGTAGCCGTCTTCAATTTCGAGCTCATCCGGATCCCAGAAGAAGTGGAAGGCCTCCATCAGGTCTTCGCAACCGCCCAGCGCCAGGTAGAACTCACGCAGGACCAGCGGGATACGGAAATCGTGCTCAGCCAGCATCGCATCGAGCTCCGGCTCGGGGATGCCGTCTTCCTCGCGCCAGTTGTCCTCAAGGTACTTGGGGACCAAGGCGCGGAATCGATCCAGGAAAATTTCACTCATGTGGTCTCCAAGCGTGCGGTGAGTGGGTGTATTCCAATCCTAGCCGTGCCGGGGGACAAGCTGAGCCGAAACTGCACTGCCACGGAGGTGATGCCTAGGGCAGGCGGGTCGCCATCCCCGGGTAGTCGATGACGGTGCCGTCGGAGTCGACTTTCAGCTCGGCGGTAAATCCGTGGCTTTCCGAGCTGTAGAGCACGACGGCGTGTCCGGCCTCGGGGGAATATGCCCGGACCTGGGAGTAGACCTGGCGGCTCGGCACCACCCGCAGGCTGGGCATTTCCACCCACGCCATGGTCAGCTGCGTCTCGTCCGGGGGAGCGGACTCATTGAGCAGGTCCAGCCGCAGGATGGGCATGGTGTTTGTGGCGGGGCACAGTGCAACGTCGCAGTCCTGCGCCTCATCGAGGCTGCGTGGATCGCTGATGCCCGGTGCCGGCAGATCGACGGTGCCGTTCTGTGTTGTCTCCGCTGACCAGCGTCCCTCAATGCTGCGTTCGAGGCGCAGGGTGCGGGACCAGCCGTCTCCGGTGACGGATACGGAAAGCTGGCTGGTGACCCAGCCCGGAATGGTGGACAGCGTCCAGGATGCTGTGTACTCCGCGCTGACGGACGTCCCCGCGGCGGCGAGCTCCCGGTCGCGGAAAGACAGGACAGCAGTGTCCGTTCGGTCCGGATCATCCTGTCCCTGCCAGCGGATGGTCCTGGCCAGTGCGGTGCTCGTCATTCCTTTAGGCTAACGGCAAGTCTCAACTGCCGAGGCGGCGAACGTTCAGCGCAAGGTACAGATGGACCCGGTCCGCAGTAACCGCCGGGTCATGCCCCGTGAGTTCGGCAACCTGTGACAGCCGGTACCGGACCGTGTTGCGGTGCAGCCCCAGATCCGCCGCCACGGCAGCCACTGAGCCGTTATGCAGCAGGTACGCCTCCAAAGTGGGAATCAGCTGTGCACCGTGTGTGCTGTCAAACGCTTCCAACGGGTCCAGGGCTTCGGCAGCCAGGTCCGCCAGCGGAACATCACGGCTGGACATCAGCAGGGACGTCAGGCTCAGGCGTTCGGGTTCGTTGACGGCGGCCCCGCGCTGCAGCGCCTCACGGGCCTCGTAGTAACTCCAGCGCAGTCCGGCGGGTCCCGTATAGGCCCCGCCTATCCCCACTGTGGCCGTCAGTCCCGCGGCGAAAAGATAGGTGCTCAGCGCCTCTGCCAGGGACACTGTTTCCCCGGCCGGCACCACCACGGCCAGCTGCTGGTCATGAATGGCGGATGGGGTGGCCTCGAAACCGGTAGGCAGCGGCAGGGCGGGAAGCTCGCGCAACTGCCCCGATGCAACGGCTACCAGCAGCACGGCGTGCCGCCGGTCGGTATCAATGCCGGCCGGACGCAGCCGTGCCGCTGCGTCAGGTCCGGACAGCCGGCCGTCCACTACATCGTTCAGAAGCCGGCCGGTGACTTCCCGTTCGCTGGCGCGGTGGACCGCCCGGTTATTCAGCTCCACGCCGACCAGGCTCCGGGCATACTCCACGATGTCCGGCTGCACAAAGGGCTCGGCTATGGCCAGGGTGCAGCGGTCCCGCCGTCCGGTGGCCACGGGGAAACGCCGCCAGCTGGCGTCCGGCTCAGCGGTGGCAAAAACGCACGCTCCGTATTGGAAGAGTGCCACATCAGCGGAGACCAGCAGCGCGAGTTCCTCGAGCAGGCGGGACAGTCCCTTGCCGCTGAGCAATGCACCGGCCAGGACCTGGTGCCCGGAAAGCAGCCGGTGCAGCTGGGACACATGGTCCGAGGAAAGGGAATCCGCGACAAGCTTCCCCAGTGCCATAAACGGGGTGTTGTAGGGGACTTCGAAAACGGGGATGCCCAGCCGGTCCGCTTCCCGGAGCAGGCCGGCGGGTACCGCACTGTGGCCCAGTCCGGTGCCGAATCCAATGCCCAGCGCGCCTGCTTTCGCCACGTTCTGCACGAAACTGCGCTGGACGTTCCCGCTGGTGTGCCGCACTCCCGTAGTCAGCACCACCTCACCGCCACTCAGGAAGGGAGAAGGATCCTCCAGCTCCGTCACTGCTACCCATTGGATGGGCTCCCGGGGAAGCGGGGCCGAGCCGTGGCGGACCAGGTGCAATCCACCGGCAGTCAGCAGATCCGGAAGTGTGATGGACATAACCCAACTATAAGAGTGAAGTTTGGGCAACTGCACCGAATGGCCGCCATGCCCCTGTGCGGATGTCTCTGGATGTGACCTGAGCCGCACAGTAGGTTGGGCATACTCCGGGGCACGCCCGGACCGCGTGTGAAAGGACCTCCGGCATGGCACAGACTCTGCAGAACTTCATCAATGGCGAGTTCGTCCCCTCCCGGGGCACGGACGTGGTGGACATCGTCAACCCGACCAACGGAGAAGTTGTGGCCGTGTCCCCGGTGTCCGTCCAGGCCGACGTCGATGCCGCCATGAGCGCCGCCGCTGATGCGTTCACGGCCTGGAAGCGGACAACGCCCAGCGAGCGCCAGCTGATGCTGCTCCGTCTGGCCGACGCCTTGGAAGCCAACTCGGAGGAGCTGGTGGAGGCCCAGCATCGCAATACGGGCCAGGTCCGTTCGGTGATCGCTGCCGAGGAGGTTGCCGTTGGTGCCGATCAGCTGCGGTTCTTCGCCGGTGCCGCCCGGCTGCTGGAGGGCAAGTCCGCCGGCGAATACCTTGAAGGGCACACCTCCTTTGTCCGTCGCGAGCCAATCGGCGTCGTCGCCCAGGTTGCACCGTGGAACTATCCGCTGCTGATGGCCGTCTGGAAGATCGGTCCGGCGCTCGCCGCGGGCAACACCGTGGTGCTCAAACCTTCGGATACAACGCCCGAATCCACGCTGGTGCTTGCCCGTCTGGCCGGGGACATCTTCCCCGCCGGCGTGCTTAACGTGGTGCTGGGGACCGGGGAGACCGGTGCGCTGATGGTGGAGCACCCCGTACCCGGGCTGGTCTCCATCACCGGGTCGGTGCGGGCCGGCATCGCCGTTGCCTCCGGTGCCGCCAAGGGGCTGAAGCGTGCCCATCTGGAACTGGGCGGCAAGGCTCCGGCCGTGGTCTTTGCCGATGCTGACCTGGACCGCACCGCACAGGCAGTGGCCGAGTTCGCGTTCTTCAACGCCGGCCAGGACTGCACCGCCATCACCCGGGTGCTGGTGGAAGACGCTGCCCATGATGCTCTGGTGGAAAAGCTCGTTGCTGCTGCGCGGGAGCTGAAGACCGGAAGCGACAACGACGAAGACAACTATTTCGGCCCGTTGAACAACATCAACCACTTCAATGCCGTCAATGCGGTTATTGAAGCACTCCCGGCGCACTGCACGGTGGAAACCGGCGGCAAGCGGGCCGGTTCCAAGGGCTTCTTCTTCGAACCAACCGTCATCACCGGTGCCCGTCAGGAGGATGACATTGTGCAGAAGGAAACCTTCGGGCCGGTCATCACCGTGCAGAGGTTCGGCAGTGAGGAAGAAGCCGTGGAGATGGCCAACGGGGTGGAATACGCTCTGGCCTCCAGCGTCTGGACCACTAACCACGGCAGGGCCATGCGTCTGTCCCGCGACCTGGACTTTGGAGCGGTCTGGATCAACACGCACATCCTCCTGACCGCCGAGATGCCGCATGGAGGTTTCAAGAATTCCGGCTACGGCAAGGATCTCTCGATGTACGGCGTGGAGGACTACACCCGGATCAAGCACGTGATGACCGCCCTGGATGCCTGAGTCCCACACCCTTTTGATGTTCACAGCACTTTCCTGAGAGGCCGCGCCATGACCACGCCCATCATCACCCCGACTTACCGCATCGAGCAGAAGCGCCGGATCAGCGGTTCCTTTCCGGGTCCGAAATCCGCCGCGCTCGAGGCGCGCCGTGCGGCCGTCGTGGCCCGGGGAGTCGCTTCCACCGTTCCCGTCTATGCTGCCGACGCTGACGGCGGGATTGTTGTCGACGTTGACGGCAATGCCTTTATCGATCTGGGGTCCGGCATTGCCGTGACCAGCGTGGGCGCCTCGGACCCCGCCGTCGTCTCCGCCGTGCAGGAGCAGGCGGCGCACTTCACCCACACCTGCTTTATGGTGACTCCGTACGAAGGTTACGTGGCTGTCGCGGAGCGTCTGGCGGCGCTGACGCCGGGGGACTTCGATAAGCGGACCGTGCTGTTCAACTCCGGCGCGGAAGCGGTGGAGAACGCGGTGAAGATTGCCCGTTCGGCCACAGGCCGCGACGCCGTGGTGGCTTTCGACCACGCCTACCACGGGCGGACCAACCTCACCATGGGGCTGACGGCCAAGGCCATGCCCTACAAAACCGGTTTTGGTCCGTTTGCGCCGGAAATCTACCGGATGCCCATGAGTTATCCGTACCGCGAGGAAAACCCGGAGATCACCGGGACAGAGGCTGCCGACCGCGCCATCCTCGCCATCGAGAAGCAGATCGGAGCCGACCGGCTGGCGGCACTGCTGATTGAACCTATTCAGGGTGAAGGCGGCTTCATTGTCCCTGCCGAAGGGTTCCTGCCGCGGCTGGCAGAGTGGGCTCGGGCCAACGGCGTGGTGTTTATTGCCGATGAAGTGCAATCCGGCTTTTGCCGCACGGGCGAATGGTTCGCCGTGCAGCATGAAGGGGTGGTGCCGGACCTGATCACCATGGCCAAGGGGATTGCCGGCGGGCTGCCTCTTTCGGCGGTCACCGGGCGTGCCGAGCTGCTCGATGCCGTGCATCCCGGAGGGCTTGGCGGTACCTACGGCGGCAACCCTGTGGCATGTGCCGCTGCCCTGGCCGCGATGGACACCATGGCGTCCCAGGATCTTGCCGGCAGGGCACGGCGGATCCAGGACCTTGTCCTTCCGCGACTTGCCGGCCTGGCGGAAGAGACCGGGATCATCGGGGATGTCCGCGGGCGCGGTGCGATGCTCGCCATGGAGCTTGTGGTGCCCGGTTCCAAGGAGCCCGACGCCGGTGCAGCGAAAGCAATAGCGGCGGCCTGTCTGCAGGCCGGCGTCATTGTGCTGACCTGCGGCACCTACGGCAATGTCATCCGGCTGCTGCCGCCTTTGACTATTGGGGAGGACCTGCTGCTGGACGCCCTGGACGTGTTGGCGGGAGCGGTGCGTACCGTCGCCTGAGAACTGCGGGGATCCGTTCGGCTGCTTCTGTTACAGGAGTTGCTGGTGTTGTTGGTGAGGCCTGACTGGTGTAGATTCGCTGGGCACCCCTTGGAACGGAAGGGGTGTTCCGCGGGTCGTCCGTTAGGGCCCCGCGTACTTAACCAGGACCCTGCGGGTCCGGACTCAGAGGACTCGTAGTGCGTGTAAGGAAATCTGTCAGTGCCCTGGCAGTTGCCCTGATCGCCGTAGTGAGCGCCCTGGTGGCGCTTCCCTCGGCATTGGCAGCGACCACGGAAACACAAGCGGCCAACCGGATATACAGCTTGATCAACAGCCACCGTGCCGATTCGGGACTGGCACCGCTGGCCTGGAATCCGCAGATCAGCGCTGTGGCGCAGGACTGGACTGCGGGATCCGCGGTCACTGCGGAGCTGGCCGGCGCGTACACCTTCGACCACAATGGCAGGCTGCCTGCTGGCTATCCTGCGGGTACGCAGGGCTGGTCAGAGAACATCGTCTGGAACAATAACGTGGACCAGGCATTTTCCTGGTGGGTTGGTTCCCCGGCGCACAACGCCAACATGCTGAATCCTTCCTTTACAGATGTTGGCATCGGCGCTGTCCGTCTGACGGCCGGCCCTAACAGCGGTTCCTACCTGATCACCGCCGACTTCGGAGCGTACCCGGCCGGTTCCGGCGGCGGGCTGCCGATAGTCAGCGATGCCGAAAAGGCAGAAGCTGAGCGGATTGCCGCCGAGAAGGCTGCTGCTGAGAAGGCTGCGAAAGCTGCAGCGGACAAGGCTGCGGCTGACAAGGCTGAGGCTGACCGAGTTGCCAAGGCTGCGGCAGAGAAGGCTGCGGCCGACAAGGCGGAGGCTGACCGAGTTGCCAAGGCTGCTGCGGACAAGGCAGCAGCGGAGAAGGCTGCGGCCGACAAGGCTGAGGCTGACCGAGTTGCCAAGGCTGAGGCTGACCGAGTTGCCAAGGCTGCTGCGGACAAGGCAGCGGCGGAGAAGGCTGCGGCAGACAAAGCTGCGGCCGGCAAAGCTGCACAGAATTCTGAGGTAGACAAGGCAGCAGCAGAGAAGGCTGCCGCCGAGAAGGCTGCGGCTGAGCGGATTGCCGCCGAGAAGGCCACGGCGGACAAGGCCGAGCGAGTTGCCGCCGAGAAGGCCGCAGCAGACAAAGCAGCGGCCAAAGCCGAGGCTGACCGCGTCGCCGCGGAGCAGGCCACCGCAGAGAAGGAACGGCAGGCTACTTCGCCTGTACCTGCGACAACGCCTGCAGCACCGTCGGAGTCTCCGGCCAATAATCAACCCGCGGCTGCCACGCAGCCCGAAGTCGAGCAAAGCGGCAAGGAGCCGGTTGTGGAAGCAGCGCCGGCCGCCGATCCCATGGACCCGGCAGTGCTTAGCGACTCTGCCCGCGGCAGCTTTGCCGCCGCGGCACATGGAAGCCTGTTGACGCTCAAGGGCCTGACCCCGAACGCTTCCTACCGTGTTGTCCTACACTCCACCCCCGTGGACCTGGGCCTGATGACCGCGGACTCCCAGGGCATGATTGCGTTGGAGATTCCTGCCGAGCTCCCCGCCGGTAACCACCGGGTGGCCCTGTCCAGCAACGGTGAGTTCGCCGGCTGGCAGGCATTCTCCGTTGAATCTCCTGTTACTGTCCTGGGTTCAGCCGCCACGGCTGCCACCGCGGATACACAGGGTCAGCCGCACGGCACGGCTGCCGCCGCGGGCGCGGGCGACGCAGAAGGCCAGCTGGCCGCCACCGGCCTGAATTCCTGGCAGCTGATGACGGCTCTGCTTGGTGCGCTGCTCGTCGTGGCAGGTACCGCCGCCGTCGTGGCCGTCCGCAGGCGGACCGTTCAGGCATAGGCCATAGGCCCGGCCTAAATAACTTAGGCTCCTGGAATGCCCCACCCTCCGGTTTTCTTCGGCGGGGTGGGGCATTTCGTGTCTCAGCCGCGGAATGCGCATTAGGCTGCCGCGAAATATGGACCTTCCAGACTCCTAGCCCGGTTGGAAGTAGGTGTTCCGCAGGAGCCGCCGGTCAGGATCGACATAATCCGGAGGCCGGAACCACGGAATGCCGGACTGCATGGTCACCTGCCAGTTCCCCTGATGCACCAGATGATGGTGGAACGAGCACAGCAGTGCTCCATTCGCTATCCCGGTTCCGCCTCCGTGTTCCCAGAAGGTGACGTGGTGCGCTTCCGTCCATGGCCCCGGAATAGTGCAGCCCGGAAAGGTGCAGCCATGGTCGCGTGCGAACAGTGCCTTACGAATATGCGGCGGAAACAACCGCGCAGACCTTCCCATCTCCAACACCTGTCCCGATGTTCCCAGCACTGCCGGAATCAGATCGGCATCGCAGGCCAGTCTGCGTATGTCCTCAACCGGTAAAGGTCCCGAGAAGGCGGCTGTTCCCGGACGTTGAGAGTGCCTCTCCGGCCGTGCCTCTGGGGTCCCGGGGAAACCCACCTCGCCGTCCCCGGCCCGGACCCCGCCGCGTTCCTCCAACTTCCCGCCGCTTCCCTCCCGGTTGCCGGCGACGGGTGTGTCTTCTACAGAGGCTCTACCCTGGTTGGTGATTCCTGCGAGTAGAGCCTCGTGACTGATATTCACCATCACCTGCGGGCGCAGACCGCCCGCGGCGGGTACCCCGCCCGAAGCGAGACCGGCACGAACTGCCCCGAGAAGGCCGTTCAGCAGTTGCTGCGGCCGGGTTGGCCCCGACACCGGCGCTGAAGCGGAACCCAGGACAGTCCCGGCTGGATTGGAGTTGTTTTCCGATGCTCCCTGCGGATCCGATGCTCCCTGTGGATCCGGTGCTCCCTGCGGTTCCGGTGGTCCAGGCACGGCCGGGCCGGTATCAGAGGTGGCGAGATTTCCTCTGCTGCAGTCGGCGGCGTCGTTGGAGGGGATCATACGGGCTGCCTCAGCACGCGGATTTGCTCCGCTATTCATGGCCGTTGTGAGCGCCTCATGCTGTTCGCCGGTGCAATAAATATGCAGGTGGTTCAGTCCGTTCCTGCGGCGGCCGGGGAAAATCCCTTGGAATCGGGTGAGCTCCTTTTCGTCGGGAGGGGTTTCCTGGTCCAAAAGGGCGAGCCAGTGCTGCGCGGTACGGAACAGGAAATCATGGTCCTGCCTGGCCCCCACCGCAGCCAGCTGCTCCTCCATGGATTCCAGGGCATCAGCCTCCAGGCGCGGCTCTGCCTGCTCCAAGGACTGGACGATGAGCTCGGCCCCCGATATGGACAGCAGACCGCGGGAACACGTATCCGCCAGCAGGGGAAAGGACGGCGGCAGAGAATGGCCGGTGATGCTGCTCCCCGGCAGGATGGCAGCGGCGAGGCCAAGACGCCGTTTTGCTTCGCCCCGGGATATCCGCAGGCGGGCCCGCAGAAAATCTGCCGTGCTCCGAAACTCCCGCAACTCACGGGACCGGCCTCGCGACGCGGTGCCTGCTGCGCCTACGGCAGCCGAGGCACCGGAATGACTATCCGTATCCGTGGCCCGGAGTTCCGAGGCTGCGGTGCCCGGCGGAGCGGGCGTTGTGCCCAGAGTCTCTGCGGGGCGATGCCGTTCAATAGCGCCCGCCAGAAGCAGTTGCAGGTACCCGGTGATACGGGACAGGTCTTCGACCAGGGAAGCTGCTTCGGCCGCCTCAGCAAGATTCAGAAGGCGCCATTCCCCGGACATGGACTCAGCAAGCCCCCGTGCCGCAGCGAGCAGAGCGGCCACATCGCCAACCGCGTCAGCTCCGGCTGGAGCCGCGCAGGGGTTCACCTGCTCCACCTGGGCCAATAGGTCTGCCGTCATGGGAGCAGTCTGCCCGGCAGCCGCTCAGGCCGGAAGGAGAATGTACCCAGTCTGGGCATAACCCGCGAGCCGCTGCGAAGATTTATCCGCTGTGGAGGCAGAGTGAGGCGGGATCCCTCGTCCCTGGACAGTCGAGCCCCCGAAAAACGGTCTGTACCTAAGCAGCGGCAGCAGCGGCACGCAGCCGGCGGTTGCGCCGTGGTCCGCCGATCATGTCGACGGTCAGGAGCACCAGTGCCAGCCAGACCAGCCCGAAACCGGCCCAGCGCTCGGGAGGCATGGCTTCCTTGAATACGGCGAGGGCGATGATGAACTGCAGCGTGGGTGCCAGGTACTGCAGCAACCCCACCGTCGAGAGCGGAAGACGGCGGGCCGCAGCACCGAAGAAAATGAGCGGGACGGCGGTGATGACACCGGAGGCAGCGAGCAGCCAGAAGTGTCCGGGCCCGTTGGAGGTAAGCGTGGCCGCGCCGGTCACCGACAGCCAGATCATCACACCGGCGGCAATGGGAGTCAGTACAGCGGTTTCAATGGTCAGGCTGGACACGGCGTCGACTCGGGAGCCGATACCCTTCTTCACCAGTCCGTAGAAGCCGAAGCTGAACGCCAGCGCCAGGGCAATCCAGGGCATGTTGCCGTAGGCCAGGGCAAGGACGAGAACAGCTGTGAATCCCACGCCCATCGCGGCCCACTGGAGAGGGCGCAGCTTCTCCTTGAGCACAAGGACACCCAGCAGCACGGAAACGAGCGGATTGATGAAGTAGCCAAGGGCCGCTTCCACCGCGTGCCCGTTCAGGACGGCCCAGGAATAGGTGAGCCAGTTCAGGGCAATCAGCACGGCTGCCCCGGTCAGGGTACCTACTGTGCGGGGATTGCGGCCGGCAGCGAGCATTGGCTTCCAAGCACGCATGACTGTCAGGAGAATGGCGCAGAACGCCAGGGACCACACCACCCGGTTGGCCACGATCTCCACCGGTCCGGCCGGTTCCAGAACCATGAAGTACAGGGGCATCATGCCCCACAGGCCGTAGGCGCCGACACCAAACAGAATGCCGGGAAGGTTCTCGCGGCCGGTCGCCGGGGCAGCTGCAGACCCGGCACCCGCGGGCCCGGCACCCGCGGAGCCGGCGGTCCCCCCGCCGGGCCCGGCAGAACCCCCGGGCCCGGCAGAACCCCCGGACCCGGCAGAGCCGCCCATGCGGGCGGCAGCGGCGTCGGGCTCGGCATTACGCACGCCGCGGAGGGCGGGGACAGGCTTTGAGAATGGCACGTGCTCGTTAACACACAATCCCCGGACCCTATTCCCGCGTCCGTTCGCGGGACCGTTTAGACGGCGGGGAAGCGGGCATTTAGAATAAATAACTGTGTGTTAATTGCGCACCTACGGACCTTTCGAAGAGAAGAAGGACTATCAGTGACTAACCCAGCCGCGGAGAGCGCCCAGCGTCCCTTGAGGGTCGCCATTATCGGTGCAGGCCCCGCCGGTGTTTACGCCGCCGACATCCTTACCAAGGCCGAGCGGGACTTCGAGGTCAGCATCGACCTCTTCGACCAGTACCCGGCGCCCTACGGCCTGATCCGGTACGGTGTCGCGCCCGACCATCCGCGGATCAAGGGCATCGTCAATGCCCTGCACAAGGTCCTGGACCGCGGTGACATCCGCTTCCTTGGCAACGTCAATTACGGCCGCGACCTGACGCTGACGGACTTCCGGCACTTCTACGACGCCATCATCTTCGCCACCGGTGCCATCAAGGACGCTCCGCTGAACGTACCCGGCGTAGAGCTGGAGGGTTCCTTCGGCGGCGCGGACTTCGTCTCCTGGTATGACGGACACCCGGACGTCCCGCGCGAATGGCCGCTGGACGCCAAGGAAGTAGCGGTGATCGGCAACGGCAACGTGGCCCTCGACGTCGCCCGCATCCTCTCCAAGCACGCAGACGATCTGCTCACCACCGAAATCCCCGCCAACGTCTACGAAGGCCTGAAGAAGTCTCCGGTCACGGACGTGCACATCTTCGGCCGCCGCGGTCCGGCGCAGGTGAAGTTCACTCCGCTGGAACTGCGCGAGCTCTCGCATTCGCGCGACGTCGACATTGTGCTTTACCCGGAGGACTTCGAGTTCGACGAAGGCTCCGACGAAGCGATCCGCACCAACAACCAGACCAAGACCATGGTCAACACGCTGACCAACTGGCTGGTGGAAGAACAGGACACCGGTGCCTCCCGCCGCCTGCACCTGCACTTCCTGCACAGCCCGGTGGAGATTTACGACGACGCCGAACATCCGGGCAAGGTCGCGGGCATGAAGTTTGAGCGCACCGAACTCGACGGCACCGGCAACGTCCGCGGCACCGGCGAAATCGTGGACTACCCCGTCCAGGCCGTGTACCGGGCCATCGGCTACTTCGGGTCCGAACTTCCCGAGGTGGGCTACGACGAGCGCCGCGGCGTGATCCCGAACGAGGGCGGCCGCGTGATCAACGAAGACGGCACCCCGGTACCGGGCATCTACACCACGGGCTGGATCAAGCGCGGCCCCGTGGGCCTGATCGGGCACACCAAGGGTGATGCCCTGGAGACCATCGGGTTCCTGTTGGAGGACCGGTTGAACCTGCCCGCGGCCTCGCACCCGGATCCCTCCTCCATCATCGAACTGCTGGAGGAACGCGGCGTTCCCTACACCACCTGGGAAGGCTGGCTGAAGCTGGACGCCTACGAGCGCAGCCTCGGCGCCTCCTACATCCACCCGGACCCGACTACCGGTGAACTCGTACGTGAGCGCGTGAAGGTAGTAGACCGTGAGGAAATGACCCGGATTTCCCGGGGAGAGTAAAGGCGCGGCTACTCTGGCCCCCGCCCGTCCGCGCATGGGAGCATGACATCCAAGAGTTGTGTTCCCTGACAGCGTCCGTCATGGACGGTGTCTGTTTATCAGCGTGGATAGGCGGGGGCCGTGCGCATTGCAGCGCAAGACGAGAAACCGGGCAGGCAGGACACCAGGCACTCCGGTGTCCTGCCGACAACGCCCGCGGATACCCTGCGCCACAACGCCATCAGGGCCCATGAATCGCTCGGATCGGGAACCGGCTGGCTGGAGCGGCTGAGGCCCTCGGTCCGTGAGTCCTGGCAGCGGTCCCTGCTGCACATTCCGGACCCCGACGTTTCCGGTGCGGAATTGGTGTTCGACGACGACGCCCTCCTTGGCTACCGTGCCGCCCACCCGCTCGCTGCCGTGATGCCGGTGATCCGCCGCCTGCTGGTGGAGCCGGGACAGGATGCCGGACTTTTGGTGGCCGTAGGCGATGAGCTGGGCCGGCTGATGTGGGTGGACGGCGACGCCGGCCTGCGCCGCCGGGCGGAGGGGATGCTGTTCGTCGCCGGAGCGGACTGGTCCGAAAGGACAGTGGGTACCTCCGCACCTGGCACGGCATTGGCCACGGCCGCAGACGTGCAGATAGCCGGGCCGGAGCACTTCAGCCGCCTGGCCCACTCATGGAACTGCACCGCCGTGCCTGTCCGGGACCCGGACACCGGAGTGGTGCTGGGCGTCGTGGACATCACGGGCGGGCCGGACGCGGTGGCGCCGCAGACGCTGGCCCTGGTGCGGGCAGCTGTGGCCGCAGCTGAGGCGCAGCTTCAGATCCAGCGGCTGCAGTTACGGCAGGGCCCGCTCCGGACGGCCCCCGTACCGGGTACCGCCCCGAACGGAACCGATCCCAACCGCACCGCCCCAAGCCGCACCGCCCCAAGCCGAAACGGTCCCAATCGCACCGCTTCACGCCGCACCGCATCCGGCCCGCCGGCGGGAACCGGAGCGGACCACCTTTTTACGGACACCTTGGAAGTGCTGGGCCGGGATCACGCCATCCTGCATACCGGCGGCCGCTCCGTGGAACTCAGCTCCCGCCACGGCGAGCTGCTGACGGTGCTGGCCCTGCACCCCGAGGGGTTGACGGCCGGGGACCTAGCGGTGCTGGCGTACCCCGAAGGGTGTCCGGCGGGGACAGTCCGTGCCGAAATACTGCGCCTGCGCAATCTTATGGAGTCCCTGGCACCGACGCCCGCCGCTGACGTGCTGGTTCCGCTCTCGCGTCCGTACCGGCTGTCCCGCCCACTGGTGGTGGACGCTGCGCAGGTTCTGCGCTTCCTGGAGCGGGGAGCGTACCGGGTTGCCCTGCGGATGTACCGGGGCCCGGTGCTTCCCCGCTCGGAATCCCCGGCCGCCGTCGGACTCCGCACCGAGGTCTCGGCGGTGCTGCGCGAAGCGATGCTCTCGGACGCCGGTGCGGATACCCTGTTGCAGTATCTGCAGCTGCCCGAGGCCGCGAATGACGTCGGGGCCTGGCAGCTTGCGCTGCGTCTGCTGCCCCCGCGCTCGCCCCGCCGCTCCGCCGTCGTCACTGCTCTGGAACGGATCGAGCGGGACCTCGCCTAACGATCCCTGCCCGGTTGCGGCTGAATCGGCCGACGCGTGGTTTACGGTTTCCGGCCCGGCTCCGCAGCGGTTCCACCGGCGGCAGGCGGGGCCTCAGGGTGCCCGGAATCGTCCTTCCCAACGCCCTCGTCTTCGGCCGGAACCGGATGGATCCTCAGGCTGGTGAGCAGCCCGATAACCAGCGCCCCGGCGGCAATCCAACCGGCCAGCGAGGCTCCGTTGGTCATGGCGTCGCGGGCGGCGTCGGCAATGAATGCCGTGGCCGGGTTCTCTGCGAGCGCGCTGATGGTGCCGCCGGAGGAGGCATCAACGGAGTCCACTGCCGGGGCCAGAGCCGGTGAGGCCGCCACTGCGTCGGCGGTGCCGTCCCGGGTGCCGTCGCGCAGGGTGGTGAAAAACGCGGTGCCAAGGACGGCGATGCCCAGGGCGGAGCCGGTCTGCCGGGCGGTGCTTTGGGTCGCTGAGCCCTGCCCGCTGCGTTCGACCGGCACTTCGGCGAGGATCACCGAAGTCAGCTGGGCCGTGGCAAGACCCACGCCAAGACCGTACACAAAGAGCAGCGGTGAGGTAAGCCATGCCGTGCTGTCGGGACGGATCAGCAGCGCCAGCACGGCAATGCCCAGCACTTCCAGGCTTAGCCCGATGCGCACCACAATAATCGGGCTGTACCGCCGGGAGAGTCCCGCAACCGCACCGGAGGCCAGGAAGGAGCCCGCCGCCAGGGGAAGGAGGGCCAGCCCGGCCTGGAACGCGGTATAGCCCAGGACGTTCTGGAACCACAGCGGCAGGGAGAGGATCAGCCCGAACTCGCCGAAGCTGACGATCAGCGCGGTGAGGTTTCCGTTGGCAAAGGACCGGATGCGGAACAGGGACAGGTCAAGGATGACTCCCTGTCCGGCAAGTGTCCGCCGCCGCTGCGCGAGCACAAAGGCGGTAAGGGAGAGTGCTGCGATCAGGAACACCCACGGAACAGGGGAGAGGGAGGCGACCGTGAAGGGCGCGTCTTCGGTGGGGGACCACCAGCCGTAGCTGCGGCCTTCGATCAGGCCGAACACCAAGGCACCGAAACCCAGAATCGAAAGCAGTGCCCCGCCGACGTCGAGCCGCTGGTCACGGCCGACCGTGGATTCCGAGGATTCAGCCACAAAAAGCAGCAGTCCCGCGATGACCAGTGCCCCGACCGGCAGATTGATGCCGAAGGCCCACCGCCAGCTGGCATTTTCAATCAGCCAGCCGCCCAGCAGCGGTCCCACCGCGGCCATGCCCCCGATGGTGGAGCCCCATACGGCGAACGCGATGCCGCGTTCACGTCCCTGGAAGTTGGCATTCAGCAGCGCCAGCGTGGTGGGCAGGATCATGGAACCGCCCAGGCCCTGCAGGGCACGGCCCAGGATCAGCAGCCCGCCGGAACCGGCGAGCGCACACATCAGGCTCGCGCCCACGAAAATGACGACGCCGAGGAGCATGATGCGCCGCCGTCCCACCCGGTCCGCAATCCGCCCCCAGGTCAGCAACAGGGCTGCAAAAAGGAGCGTATAGATTTCCTGCACCCACTGAATCTGCGTGCTGGAAATGCCCAGGTCGCCCACCACGGAGGGAATGGCCACGGACACAATCGTGGCGTCCATGATGATGGTCGCTACCCCAAGGCTGATCGCCAGCAGCCCCCACCATCGATACCTGACATAGCGGCTCTGCTCGGGTGTGCCCACGGACGTCCTTCCACCGGGCCGCACGGCCTGCGGCTGAGGGCGGGCCGTCCGGATCCGACTGTCCCGCGTGGCCATAGTAGGGCCTGTGTGATGCAACGTACATGCAACGTTGCGCTGCCTACTCTCTCACTATCAGCACCGACACCGATGTCGATCACAGAAGGAGCGGAAATGAGTGTTTACGCGCAGCCCGGTACCGAGGGATCCAAGGTCAGTTTCAAGCCACGCTATGAGAACTGGATTGGCGGCGAATGGGTAGCCCCCGTCAAGGGCCAGTATTTCGAGAACGTCACTCCCGTCACCGGCCGCGTGTTCTGCGAGGTGGCCCGGGGAACCTCCGAGGATATTGACCTGGCACTGGACGCGGCGCATAAGGCTGCAGGCGCCTGGGGTAAAACAGCTGTGGCCGAGCGTGCACTGATCCTCAACCGCATCGCGGACCGGATTGAGGAGAACCTCGAGATGCTCGCCGTCGCCGAAACCTGGGACAACGGCAAGCCGATCCGCGAAACCCTCGCAGCGGACCTTCCCCTGGCGGTGGACCACTTCCGCTACTTCGCCGGAGCCATCCGCGCACAGGAAGGATCCCTCTCCCAGATTGACGACAACACCACGGCCTACCATTTCCACGAGCCGCTCGGTGTGGTGGGGCAGATCATCCCCTGGAACTTCCCCATCCTTATGGCCACCTGGAAGCTGGCACCCGCACTGGCTGCCGGCAACGCCATTGTGCTCAAGCCCGCCGAACAGACCCCGGCCTCCATCCTGGTGCTGATGGAACTCATCGCGGACCTGCTGCCGGCAGGCGTCCTGAACGTGGTCAACGGCTTCGGCGTGGAGGCAGGTAAGCCTCTGGCATCCTCGAACCGGATCCGCAAAATCGCATTCACCGGAGAGACCACAACCGGCCGGCTGATCATGCAGTACGCCAGCCAGAACCTCATTCCGGTCACGCTGGAACTGGGCGGCAAGAGCCCGAATATCTTCTTCGCTGACGTTGCCCGGGAAAACGATGCGTTCTACGACAAGGCGCTGGAAGGCTTTAATATGTTCGCCCTGAACCAGGGCGAAGTCTGCACCTGCCCCTCCCGGGCACTGGTACAGGACTCGATGTACGACTCCTTTATGTCCGATGCCCTGGCCCGCACCGCACAGATGGTGCAGGGGAACCCGCTGGACACCAACACCATGGTCGGTGCCCAGGCCTCCAACGACCAGTTGGAGAAGATCCTCTCCTACCTGGACATCGGCCGGCAGGAGGGAGCCAAGGTTCTCACCGGCGGTGAGCGCGCACATCTCGACGGCGACCTGTCGGAGGGCTTCTACGTGCAGCCGACCGTCTTCGAAGGCAGCAACAACATGCGCATCTTCCAGGAGGAAATCTTCGGACCCGTCGTCTCCGTGACCCGATTCTCGGACTACGGCGAGGCCCTGGCCATCGCCAATGACTCGCTGTACGGCTTGGGCGCCGGTGTCTGGTCCCGTGACGGCAACACCGCCTACCGGGCAGGCCGTGACATCCAGGCCGGCCGGGTCTGGGTGAATAACTACCACGCCTACCCGGCCCACGCCGCGTTCGGCGGGTACAAGTCCTCCGGCATCGGGCGGGAGAACCACGCCATGATGCTGGACCACTACCAGCAGACCAAGAACCTCCTGGTCAGCTACGCCGAAAACAAACAGGGCTTCTTCTAAGCAGCAAGGGACGCGCCTACGCTGGACTACCACGTACCACCGATCGAATTGAGGATCGAATGGCCGGCATGAAAGCAGCAGTTGTGAACGAGTTGGGCAAAGGGATTTCCGTTGAGGATGTGGCGGTCCTTGAACCCGGACCGGGACAGGCGCTGGTCAAGCTCGTTGCGACCGGTGTGTGCCACACCGATCTGCACGCAGCGGACGGAGACTGGCCCGTTAAACCGACACCACCGTTCATTCCCGGGCATGAGGGCGTGGGGGAAGTGGTGAAGGTGGGCGAAGGGGTCACGGATCTGAAACCCGGCGACATGGTCGGCAACGCGTGGCTGGCCTCCGCCTGCGGAGTCTGCGAATACTGCAGGACGGGCTGGGAGACGCTCTGCGAGGACCAGACGAACAGCGGCTATTCGGTGGACGGGTCCTTTGGCCAGTACATGCTGGTGGATGCCCGGTTCGCCGCGCGCATTCCGGAGGGGGCGGACCCGCAGGAAATAGCACCCGTCCTCTGCGCCGGTGTCACGGTCTACAAGGGATTAAAAGTCAGCGAGGCGCGCCCCGGACAATGGGTGGTCATTTCGGGGATCGGCGGCCTCGGCCACGTCGCAGTGCAGTATGCCAAAGCTATGGGCCTGCGCGTGGCCGCCGTCGATATCAGCGATGACAAGCTGGAGCTTGCGAAGAAATACGGAGCCGAGGTGACTGTCAACGCCAGCACCGAGGATCCGGCGGAAGCAATCCAGGAAAAGGTGGGCGGCGCACACGCGGTGTTGGTCACCGCGGTGCATCCGGCCGCTTTCGGGCAGGCAATCGGTATGGCCCGCCGCGGCGGAACCATCGTTTTTGTCGGGCTGCCGCCGGGGGATTTCCCTGCCCCGATTTTTGACATCGTGCTCAAGGGCCTGACCATCCGCGGTTCCATTGTGGGCACCCGCCAGGATCTGGCTGAGGCGATCGATTTCTACGATAGGGGCCTGATCCATCCCAATGTGAGTATCCGCAGCCTGGAGGAGATCAATACGGTGATGGATGAGTTGCGCGGCGGCCACGTCGACGGCCGGGTGGTGATCGGGTACTGATGGATACTGCCCCTGTTTCAACGCTCGACGCCGGTGCGGCGCTGCCCGGGGAGGATTTCTCCCGGGTGGCGCTCAGCCCCGCTGCGCAGGAACTGCTGCGGAGCCTGGTCAGGCAACACGGCCCGCTGATGTTCCATCAGTCCGGCGGCTGCTGCGACGGTTCCTCGCCCATGTGCTATCCGAAAGGCGAGTTCCTTACCGGGGACGCGGATGTCCTGCTGGGGGTGTTCAACCTGGACGGCGAGGACCTGGAATTCTGGATGTCCCGGGAACAGTTTGCCTACTGGAAACACACCCATCTCACCGTGGATGTTGTAGCCGGACGGGGAAGCGGGTTTTCCGTCGAGGCACCCGAAGGCAAACGCTTCCTGATCCGCTCCCGCCTGTTTGGCCAAGATGCGGATCCGTCCTGAAATAGTAAGCTGGCTGTTGAACCTGCCGTTCCGGCGGTAGGGTGCAAGTGGACGGAACTTATCGAGGCCCTGTGAGGGCAGGAGAAGAGGAAGACCATGGTAAAGAAGTTTGTATTTCTGGCCGGCATGGGCGTGGGCTACCTGGTGGGCTCCAAGGGCGGCCGCGAAAAACTGATGCAGCTCTGGAAGGACCCGAAGGTCCAGGACACGGTGTCCCAGGGCACTGATTGGGCCAAGGAGAAGGCTCCGGGCCTGCAGGACAAGGTCACCGGCGCAGCCAAGGACGCTGCCTCCAAGGTCACCGGGTCATCCTCAGGATCCGATTCAGCTTCGGCGACGGCGGGCTCCGGCTCGTCTGCTGCAGGAAGCTCCGCCGGTGCCTCCGGCGGCTACACCTCCGGGGGAGACCACAAGATGTCTCCCGCTGAGCCGCAGCCGGAGTCATAACCGCACGGCACTGCGCAGCAAAAATTCATGCAGAAGGAGCGGACGGGCCCGGCCCGTCCGCTCCTTCTGCATGAGGCGCCAAAAAGGAACAGTGAACAACGGAACCTGTACGGGTACAGGCACGTTGGGAAGGCGGAGGTATTTTTGGGGGCCTGCGTGCGGAACCTGACGAAAAATGACTGCCGGAGCAGATGATGGGAATACCATGCAGCGGAACAGCAGTTATGTTCGGCTAGTATCGAGTGCCCGGAAAGAACACAACTACGGATTTGGAGTGTGAGCCGAGAACATGGCTACAGATTACGACGCACCGCGCAAGACTGAGGAAGAAGCCGGCACCGCCTCCATCGAGGAACTCCAGGCCCGGCGCAGCGACAAGCAGTCTGCCGTAGTTGACGTCGATGAAGCCGAAGCAGCCGAAGGATTTGAACTTCCCGGCGCCGACCTCTCCGGCGAAGAACTGCTCGTACGCGTGGTGCCGCCCCAGGAAGACGAGTTCACCTGCAACTCCTGCTTCCTCGTCCGCCACCGCTCCCAGCTGGCCGTGGAAAAAGACGGCGTCGCTTACTGCAAGGATTGCGAGGGCTGATCAGCCTTGCCGCACCGTGCAGCCGCCCCGCTCCAGCCTGCGTGGCGGCTGCAGCGTTTTAAGCGTAGGAATCCCGGGTCCGTCCGGCCGCTGAGGGCGGCTACGGAAAGGGAAGCCGATGGGTGAGCCGGCGACGACGGCGGTACTGCTGGCTGCTGGGGCCGGCACCCGCCTGGGCCGCGGGCCGAAGGCATTGCTGCCCTTCCATGGCCGGCCCTTGGTGGAACACCAAATCAGGGTCCTGCTGGCCGGGGGATGCAGGGACGTACTGGTGGTGCTGGGGGCCGGCAGCACCCGGATCCTGGCGGAAGCCGATCTGGCGGGTGCCAGTCCGGTGCTGAACCCGGACTGGCAGCACGGCATGGGCACCAGCTACCGGCAGGGTATGGCTGCCGCCGTTCAGCTGCGGCCCTCGGCGGTGCTCGTGGCACTGGTGGACCAGCCCGGCCTGACCGCGGCGGCGGTTTCCCGGCTCCGATCGTCCTGGCGGTCCGGACGGATTAACGCCGCCGGATACCGGGACGGTGATGGCAGGCTGCGGCGGGGCCATCCCGTGCTCTTTGATAGATCGCTCGCCGTCCGAAGCCTGGAATCCGGCGTGACGGGAGGGCAGGACACCGGCGCGCGGGCATTTCTGGCGTCCCACCCCGAGCTCGTGGACGTGACCGACTGCTCCGACCTCGCCGACGGACGTGACGTGGACACAAAAGCGGATTTGGTCCTGTTAGACTGAAAACTTCGTAGGGGAGTATCCCGAAACGCCGATATCCGTCAACACGTGGAGCACCGACGCTCCGCCGGGTTCAGCGGCCAGCATCATTTTGCTGGCGGGAGAGACCTATGCTCCTTTGGCGTACCCTACGAAAGCAGACCTTCATGACTGTTTCCCCCCTAGTCTGGGGAGTGACCATTGTTGTCATTCTGGGCCTTCTGGCCTTCGACTACTTCTTCCATATCCGCAAGGCCCACATCCCCACCCTGAAGGAAGCGGCCATCTGGTCCGCCATTTACGTGGGCCTGGCCATCCTGTTCGGCGTTGTTGTCTGGGTTCTGGGCGGCACCCAGATGGGCACCGAATACTTCGCCGGCTACATCACCGAGAAGGCCCTGTCGGTAGACAACCTGTTTGTCTTTCTGATCATCATGGCCAGCTTCCGGGTACCGCGTGAGGACCAGCAGAAGGTACTGCTTTTCGGCATTGTCTTCGCCTTGATTGCCCGCACCGGGTTCATCCTTCTTGGCGCCGCGCTGATCAACTCCTTCTCCTGGGTCTTCTACCTCTTCGGCCTGATCCTGCTGATCACGGCCGGCAATCTGCTCAAGCCCGAGAGCACCGAAGGCGACGACGAAGCGAACAACTTCGTCATTCGCCTGGCACGCAAGATCTTCCACACGTCGGATAAGTACGACGGCGACAAGATGTTCACCATCGAGAACGGCAAGCGCGTTCTCACCCCGATGCTGCTGGTCATGGTGGCCATTGGCGGTACCGACATCCTCTTCGCCCTCGACTCCATTCCCGCCATCTTCGGGCTGACGCAGAACGTCTTCATCGTCTTTACGGCCACGGCCTTCTCCCTGATGGGCCTGCGCCAGCTCTACTTCCTGATCGACGGGCTGCTGGACCGCCTCATCTACCTCAGCTACGGCCTCGCCACCATCCTGGCCTTCATCGGCGTCAAGCTTGTCCTGCACGCCCTGCATGAAAACACCCTGCCGTTCATCAACGGCGGTGAGCATGTTCCGGTCTTTGAAATCAGCACCGGCCTTTCCCTCTCCGTCATTGTGGGCGTCCTCGCGGTCACCGTGATTGCTTCCCTGGTCAGCCCCGCAGGCAAGGCCATGGCCGCCGTCAACAACGCACGCCGCCACGCCGACGCATACCTGGACCTGTCCTACACGGCCGACCCGGGTGAGCGCGAGCGCGTCTACAAGGCTCTGTGCGACGAGGAGCAGGACATCATGAAGATGGACATCAAGTACCGCGACAAGGTCAAGGACATCGAAGAGATCCGTGAGACCGTGGCCCGCGCACATAGCGAGCACGAGCGTTACCTTTCCCTCTAGGGGCAAATACCTGCACTCACGTACCTAAAGATACGTACCTAAAAAAGAGGCATCCCGGGCAGCTGCCCGGGATGCCTCTTTGCTTTTTCCCCGCTGTCCGCGGGTCCGTCAGCGGCCGCGGGATCAGTGGTCAGTGTTCTGCCGCGGATCAGACTTCTGTGCCAGCCGGCCGTCCGCGCCTGCCCCGGAACGCCGGACCGCGGCGCCCAGGAATATCCCGGCGGCCAGGGCGCCAAGTCCCCCCGCAGCCAAATCGGCCATGGTGTCTTCGTAGCCCACGTTGATAGTCGCGTCCACGAAGGTGTGGCCCCACCATTCAGCCATTTCCCACAACACACTCAGGCCCAGGCCAAGTGCCAGAACCAACACCGGAACCACCAGCGGCAGGGACCGGGAGGAGCGGTGCGGGCGCCGGACCCCGGGGACCGCACCGAATTGCACCAGGAGGAAATAGGTCATCACGGCCAGGACTCCGGTTGTGGCGCAGTGGATCACCAGGTCCCACCAGGAGATACGGGCGTACAGGTCCGCAACGCTGCTCCAGGCCGCCAGCAGCAGCACCAGTCCGTAGACGGCATCAAAGCCCGGCAGCACGGTCAGGGCCCGGGCCACCAGCATGCCCAGCATCACCAGCAGGAACAGCGAGGTTTCCACCGGCCCGAGCAGTACCACCGCCGCCAGGATACTCAGCAGGCCCAGCACCCGTACGACGTCTGCGAGCAGTTCCTTCCGGCTCTCCGGGGCGCGGAGCAGTGCATCGATCATCCTCATACGGTAGCCCGGGAAGGCGGCGGGCAGGAGAGGCGGCGGAAACCCCGGGGGCTCCTTCGGCCCTCCCACGCTAAACTCAGCCCATGCCATCACCGCGTACCGCAGCGCTTCCTGCGGTGTCCGTAGTCATTCCGTGCCGCGACGACGCCGCCCTGCTTGAGGCCTGCCTGCAGTCCCTGGCGCAGCAGAGCGTCCCACCAGCGGAAATCGTGGTGGTGGACAACAACAGCACCGATGCCAGCGCGGACGTTGCCCGCCGCTACGGTGCCCGTGTGGTGTTTGAACCCGTCCCCGGGATCCCCGCCGCGGCCGGCGCGGGTTACGATGCCGTTGCCTTTGGCGCGGACGCAGCGGATCTCATCATTGCCCGATGCGACGCGGACTGTGTCCTGCCGCCGGATTGGATTGCGCGCATAGCTGAAAACTTCGCGGCTAATCCTCAGCTGGAGGTCCTCAGCGGTCCGGGAGTGTTCTACGGGATGCCGCCATGGGCCGGCAGGCTGCTCGCGGGCCTGTACCTGGGCGCCTACTTTCTGGCGATGGGTTCCGCGCTGGCCCGTTGGCCGGTTTTCGGCTCGAATATGGCCATGCGGGCAGGCACCTGGCAGGACATCAGCAACGAGGTGCACCGGGATGATGCGCAGATGCACGACGACGTTTGCCTAAGCTTTCACCTCGGTCCCCGGCGGCGCTGCCGGCTGGACCGGGAGCTGGTGGTGGGAATGGCACCGAGGGCGGTGCAGACCGGGGCCAGCCTAAGCCTGCGCTTCCGCCGGGCCTTCCACACCCTCGCCGGCCATTGGCCGCAGGAGTACCCGTGGCGGCGATGGGAGCAGCGGTTTCGCCCGGTCGGTGATGGTCAGGGGTAGAGCAGCGGCAGTTGAAGGACCAGCCACGGGCTGAATGCCCAGGGCGTCAGCCGCACAGCGGGGACCAGTTGCGCCGGATCAGCCCACTCCCAGTCCATAACCTCGTCCGCGGCGGGCACCGGGTCGGCGTCCGCTACAGCCGTATAGACCGGGCAGATCTCGTGTTCGACAATCCCGGACGCATCTACTGCGCGGTAGCGGAAATCGGGAAGATGCAGCGTCAGATCCCGGATCTCCGACCCAAGCTCGCGCTGTGCGCGGCGGCGGACGGCGTCCTCTGTTGCCTCGCCGGGCCCGGGGTGCCCGCAGAAGGAATTCGTCCAGACGCCAGGCCAGGTCAGTTTGGACAGCGCCCGTCGGGTCACCAGCAGGCGGCCGTCGGGGTTGTACACGTGCGTGGAGAACGCCAGATGCAGCGGCGTGTCGGTGGTGTGCACGGTGGCTTTGTCATGGGTACCCAGCGGGCTGCCATCGATGTCAACCAGAACAACCTGCTCCGGGCGGCCTGTCATTTCTTCCCTTTGTCGCATACGTGTTTACTTTACCTATGGAGACGCACCCCCCGCTCGATCTATCTGCCGGCCAAGGCATGGTTGAGGATGTCCTCGACCGGTTCTTTGAACGAGCCAAGGCCCGGGCCGCGAAGCTCGGACCCAGCTACCTGTCCCTGTGGCAGACCCTCGAGGATTCCACCGCCGGAGGCAAAAGGGTGCGGCCGCGGATCCTGCTGACCGCCTATTTGAATCTCGGGGGCACCGATACCGCTGCAGCGGCCGGCGTCGGCGCCGCGTTTGAACTTCTGCACACGGCGCTGATTGTCCATGACGACGTTATCGACCTGGATTTCACCCGGCGCGGCCAGGAGAACGTCTCCGGCGTGTACCGTGACCTGGCCTCCTCCGCCGGGGCCGAAACCGGTGCCGCCCGGCACCGCGGACTCTCAGCAGGCGTTATCGCCGGCGACCTGGCGCTCACCGGTGCTTTCCGCCTGCTTGACCGCTCTCCCGTATCCCCGGAGACACGGTTGCGACTTGCCGAAATCCTGGACGACGCAGTGTTTGCGTCCGCCGGCGGGGAACTTATTGACGTCGATTTCTCGTTCCACCCCGGGGCGCCGCCCATCGACGAAATACTGCACATGGAACGGCTGAAGACAGCCGTCTACTCCTTTGAGGCCCCGTTGCAGGCAGGTGCCGTGCTGGCCGGGGCGCCTGACGAGGTTGTGTCGACCCTGGGCCTCTACGGGCGGGATATCGGCATTGCCTACCAGGTGGTTGATGACCTGTTGGGCGTTTTCGGATCGGAAACCGCCACCGGCAAGTCCACGTTCTCGGACCTGCGCGAAGGCAAGCGCACCGTCCTGATTTCCTATGCCTCGGACAAACCCGAGTGGGTCGAACTTTCGGATTTGATCGGCAGCCCCTCGCTCACCGCCCGTGGGGCGGCCCGGGCACGGGAGTTGCTGGTTTCCTCCGGAGCGCGGGACCACGCCCGGGAACTGGTGCGCGAATATGCTGACCGTGCCCGCCAGCGCCTGGACTGCCCTGCCGTGACGCCGGGCCTGCGGGCAGCCTTGTCCGCGGTGGTCGACGACGCCGTGAACAGGGGACGCTAAGACATGGCGGCAGAACAGGGTCTCGCCCTCTACAACACCGTGGCCGGAGAGACCTCAGCGGTGCTGATCCGGTCCTATTCCACATCCTTCGGCCTGGCCTCACGCCTGCTCCCGGCGCGGACCCGCAGGCAAATCGAAACCATCTACGCACTGGTGCGGCTGGCCGACGAGATCGTGGACGGCGTGGCCCTTGCGGCAAAGATACCGCGCGGGGACATCGGCGCGCTCCTGGACGAACTGGAAGCGGACACGGAGCGCGCGCTGCGCACCGGGTACAGCGTGAACCTCGTGGTGCACGCGTTTGCGCTGACCGCCAGGGCCACCGGCATCGGGCCTGAACTGACCCGGCCCTTCTTCGCATCCATGCGCGCGGACCTGGAACAGGCCGAACACACCGAAGCCAGTTTCAATGAGTACGTCTACGGATCAGCCGAAGTGGTGGGGCTGATGTGCCTGCAGTGTTTCCTGCAGGATCTCGCCATCCCGGAAGACCAGTCCAAGCGGCTGCGCGAGGGCGCCCAGCGGCTGGGGTCAGCGTTCCAGAAGGTCAATTTCCTGCGCGATCTTGCCCAGGACTTTGAGACCCTCGGCCGCAGCTACTTCCCCGGCGTCACGGTCGATGCCTTCACGGAGACGGACAAAAACAGGATCCTGGACAGCATTGACGCGGATCTGCTGGTCTCGGGGGCTGCTGCGGCCGAGCTTCCGGCCGGATGCCGTGCCGCCGTCGTCCTGGCCCAGGAGCTCTTTACCGAATTGGCCCGCCGGCTGCGCGCTACTCCTGCCGCCCGGCTGCGCACCACCCGCGTCCGTGTCCCGAATCCAGTCAAGGCCCGCATCGCTGCCCGCGCGGTCTTGACGAGGCGGGCCACCGTCCCGGCCGCAGCCCCCATCAACACCGAACCGAACGGACCGCATCCATGAACACCCAGCCGCGTACCGCCGTCGTTATCGGGGGCGGGATTACCGGACTGGCCACCGCGGCCCTGCTGGCCCGCGAAGGCCTGGAAGTCACGGTGCTGGAGAAGCAGCCGGAAACAGGCGGCCGCGCCGGCAGCTGGGAAACCGGCGGGTTCCGCTTTGACACCGGTCCGTCCTGGTACCTGATGCCCGAGGTATTTGACCACTTCTTCCGTCTGCTGGGGACCTCCGCGGCTGAGCAGCTGCAGCTGGTCAAACTCGATCCGGGGTACCGGGTGCTGTTCGAAGGGCAGACCGGTCCCGTGGACATCGCCGCGACCCGGGAGGAAAACATAGCCCTCTTCGACTCCCTGGAACCCGGTGCCGGGCAACGCCTGGAGGAGTACCTGGAGTCCTCAGAAGAGGTCTACGCCATGGCGAAGAAGCGGTTCCTGTACTCGACCTTCGCGTCCTTCCTGCCGCTGCTGCGTCCGGACGTGCTGCGGCGCGGACCCCGTCTGGCCCGCCTGCTGCTGGAACCGCTGAGCAGCTTCGTGGCCAAGCGCTTCACTGACCCAAGGATCCGGCAGATCCTGGGATATCCGGCGGTATTCCTTGGCTCCTCGCCGTTTACTACGCCCAGCATGTACCACCTGATGAGCCGGCTGGACCTCGCCGACGGTGTGCTGTACCCCATGGGCGGTTTCCATCGGATCGTTTCCGTGATCGGGGACCTGGCGCAGGCCGAGGGCGCCCGGGTGGTTACCGGCGCGGAAGTCACCTCGATCCGTACGGAGGTCTCCGGCCGCAAAACCCGGGCCACCGGTGTGCAGTACCGCAGCCCGGACGGCACCCTGGAGTCACTGGATGCGGACCTGGTGGTCTCCGCCGCGGACCTGCACCACACTGAAACCGAGCTCCTGCCACTGGAACTGCAGACCTATCCGGAAAAGTACTGGCAGCGACGGGTTCCGGGTCCGGGCGGGCTGTTGCTCCACTTGGGCGTACAGGGGACGTTGCCGCAGCTGCAGCACCACACCCTGCTCTTTACCGAAGACTGGAAAGCGAACTTCGAGAAGATTTTCGGCAAGGACACTTCGGTGCCGGATCCCGCGTCGCTGTATGTCTGCCGGCCCAGCGCCACGGACCCGGACGCTGCACCGGAGGGCCATGAAAACCTTTTTGTGCTGGTTCCCGTGCCCTCAGATCCGTCCCTGGGTGCAGGCGGGATCGACGGCGCCGGGGATCCGCGCATCGAGAAGATGGCGGATGCAGTGATCGCCCAGATCTCGTCCTGGGCCGGTATCCCGGATCTGGCCGAGCGCATCATTATCCGCCGCACTGTCGGTCCGCAGGATTTTGTCACCGACCTCAATTCGTGGCGCGGTACCCTGCTGGGCCCGGCACATATCCTGAAGCAGAGCGCGTTCTTCCGCGGCTCGAACGCCAGCCGCAAGGTGGACGGCCTGCTGTACGCCGGCGGGTCCACGCTGCCTGGCATCGGCCTGCCCATGTGCCTGATCAGTGCCGAACTGATACTCAAGCGGCTGCGCGGTGACACCGGCACCGAGGCGCTGCCAGAACCCGCCCCGTGGTCCGCCACGGCGGACAGTCGGCCGGAAAGTGCCGGCCGCGCCGCGGGCGGGGATGCGAAGCCCCTGCCCGCAGAGCCTTCCTCCGGGGACGGCGCCTGATGGGCGTGCTGTATCTGCTTTTCCTGCTGCTCTCGCTGGGGTGCATGGCCCTGTTGGACCACAGGTTTCGGCTGTTCTTTTTCGCAGATGCCCGCCGGGCTGCCCTGGTGTTGCTGATCGGCGTGCTGTTCTTCACCGGCTGGGACCTCGGCGGGATCGGCGCGGACATCTTCTACCGAGGTGAGACCCCGTTTATGCTCGGCCTGACCCTGGCTCCGCACCTGCCCGTGGAGGAAATCTTCTTCCTTGCTTTCCTCTGCTATCTGACGATGGTGGTCTTCGGGCTGGTGCGCCTGGCGGCCGGGAAAGCTGCAGCAAGGGACAGGGTGAAGCAGTGACCTATTGGACCCTCAACGCCTTTTTCCTGGTCCCGGCCGCGCTGGTGTTTGGAGCGGCGCTGCTGGCCCGGCGCCGCACGCCCGTGTTCTTCCGATCCGCAGCCGCCGTCACCGCGGCGGTCCTGCTCGGACTCACCGCCGTTTTTGACAACCTGATGATCCGGGTTGGCCTGTTCTGGTACAACGAGGACCGCATTTCGGGAGCCTTCATCGGAACGGCTCCGCTGGAGGATTTCGCCTATCCCGTCGCCGCCGTGCTGCTGCTGCCGGCGCTCTGGGTGCTGTTGCCCGGTCGGGCGCCTGAACCAGCTGCTGCCAGGCGGGCTGCACAAAGTACACCGAATACCAAGGAGAACCAGTGAGCGGCACCGCCACCCGTACGGCCGGCACCACCCTGCGGATGCTGCTGGTTTCATCCCGTCCGTTGTCCTGGGTCAACACCGCCTATCCCTTCGCAGCGGCGTACCTGCTGACCGCCGGCCGGATCGACGCCGCATGGGTCATCGGAACGCTGTTCTTCCTGATTCCCTACAACCTGGCGATGTACGGCATCAACGACGTCTTCGACTATGAGTCGGACCTGCACAACCCGCGCAAGGGTGGTGTGGAAGGTGCCGTCCTGGACCGCAGCTTCCACCGCACCACGCTGTGGGCAGCGCTGGCGACAAACGTTCCCTTCCTGGTGGTCCTGGTGGCGCTGGGCAATGCTCTGTCCGTGCTGGTGCTGGCCGTGAGCGTTTTTGCGGTGATTGCCTACAGTGCACCCAAACTGCGGTTCAAGGAGCGTCCGTTCCTGGATTCGATGACGTCCAGCACGCACTTTGTCAGTCCCGCCGTTTACGGGCTGGTTCTCGCCGGCGCGGAGTTCACCCCGGGCCTGTGGGCCGTGCTGGGGGCGTTCTTCCTGTGGGGCATGGCAAGCCAGGCCTTCGGCGCGGTGCAGGACGTGGTGCCGGACCGCGAGGGCGGCATCGGGTCCATCGCTACGGTGCTCGGCGCCCGGACGGTGGTGTGGGTGGCCGCAGCCGCGTACCTGGCCGGCGGCCTGCTGATGCTGCTGACCCCGTGGCCGGCAACACTGGGCGGGCTGCTGGCCCTGCCCTACATCCTCAACCTCGTACCGTTCCTTCGGATTACCGACGCGGGGTCCGGAGCTGCGAATGCCGGCTGGAAACGGTTCCTGAAACTGAACTTCCTCACCGGTTTCCTGGTGACACTGCTGATCATTGCCTACTGGCCCAACCGATAGCTGCAGCGGGCAGCGTGCATAAACAGCAGCGTGAATATAACAGCAGCGGCCGACCCCCGAAGGGGCCGGCCGCTGCTGTTATGCGGAACTACCGGAAACCGGCGTCAGCGTAAACGGAGAAATTACTCCGCAACGCCCACGAACTCGGCCTTTTCGTTGGCCGTGGTCTCGCCCTGGGCCAGGGAGAGGCGCAGCTTCTCGCCGAGGGTCGCGTCAACGTTGGTCCAGTACTGGATCGCCGCTTCGCGGATGTGCGGGCGCTGCACACCGGAGATGGCACCGGTGATGGTCTCCAGGAAACGCTCCTTGGCGGCGTCGTCGTAGACCTCGCGGTACAGGGTACCGGCCTGGACGAAGTCGCTGTCCTCGGAGTGCAGGGTCTGCGCGGAACGCACCAGGGCACCGTCGCTCTCCCAGCTGCCTGCGCCGGCCAACGCGGCGTCGGCCACAGGGCCGCCGAGCGTGTTCGGAGCGTAGACCGGGGTCTCCGGGGAGTTGTAGGAGAAGCGCATGGCGCCGTCCTGGGAGTAGTTGTTCACCGGAGCCTTCGGTGCGTTGACCGGCAGCTGGTTGTAGTTGGCGCCTACGCGGTAACGCTGGGCGTCCGGGTAGGAGAAGATACGGGCCATCAGCATCTTGTCCGGGCTGGCATCAATGCCGGGAACCAGGTTCGCGGGGGAGAGGGCAACCTGCTCGATCTGCGCGAAGAAGTTCTCCGGGTTGCGGTTCAGGGTGTGGGTACCCACCTTGATCAGCGGGTAGTCCGCGTGCGGCCAGACCTTGGTCAGGTCAAACGGGTTGAACCGGTAGGTCTTGGCATCTTCGTACGGCATGACCTGAACGTGCAGGTCCCAGGACGGGAAGTTGCCCTCGGCAATGTTCTCGTACAGGTCGCGGCGGTAGTAGTCCGCATCCGCACCGGCAATGCGTTCGGCCTCGGCACCGGTGATTTCGTGGTTGCCCTGGTTGGACGTGAAGTGGTACTTCACCCAGAAGCGCTCGCCCGCGGCGTTGATCCACTGGTAGGTGTGCGAGCCGAAGCCGGGCATTTCACGCCAGGAGCGCGGGATGCCGCGGTCGCCCATGAGGTAGGTGACCTGGTGGGCGGACTCGGGGGAGTTGGTCCAGAAGTCCCACTGCATGTCCGCATCGCGCAGGCCGGAGCCCGGCAGGCGCTTCTGCGAGTGGATGAAGTCAGGGAACTTGATGCCGTCGCGGATGAAGAACACCGGGGTGTTGTTGCCGACGATGTCGTAGTTGCCCTCGGTGGTGTAGAAACGCAGAGCGAAACCGCGGACATCGCGCCAGGTGTCGGGGGAACCCATTTCACCGGCCACGGAGGAGAACCGCTGGACGGTCTCGGTGACGGCGCCGGGCTGGAAGACGGCTGCACGGGTGTACTTGGAGACATCCTCGGTGACTACGAACTCACCGAATGCGCCGCCGCCCTTGGCGTGCACGATGCGCTCCGGAATCCGCTCCCGGTTGAACTGGGCCAGCTTCTCGACCAGGTAACGGTCGTGAAGGGCAATGGCGCCGTCGGCGCCGGCGCTCAGCGAGTGTGCGTCGCTGGCAACCGGGGTACCGGTCTGCGTGGTGGTGAAGTTGGACATACTTGTTCTTTCTCTGGTGCTGACAAAAGGGTCGAGGAAAGTCTTCGGGCGGGCTAGGAGGCTGCTGCTTCGGCGCAGTCGGTGCAGAGCCCGCGGTAGAGCACATCGGCAATCTGGATTGTCATGCCGTGGGTGTTGCCCGGGGTGAGGCACGGGGCGTGGCCGACGGCGCAGTCCACGTCCTCGATCCGCCCGCAGCCGGTGCACACCGCGTGGTGGTGATTGTCATTCACGCGGGTTTCATACCGGGCAGGGGAGTTGGGCGGTTCAATCTTCCGCACCAATCCGGTTTCCACCAGGTCCGCGAGGATGACGTAGACAGACTGCAGGGTGATGTCCGGCAGGTCCGTCCGGACGGCCGCCACGACGTCGTCCGCCACCGTGTGCGGTGCGGTATCGACGGCGCGAAGCACGGCCAGGCGCTGCTTGGTGACCCGGCGGCCGTGCGTGCGCAGCTCAGCGGACCACCTGGCGGTGGTTTCCTCAGTTGCTGCTGTTGTCCCGGTCATGGCATCCACCATACATGCTTAATCTGAGTTACTCATAATAAGTCTCGCCTTACCTGCCGTGCCGGTACGCTGGGCGTTGGTCCCGGGAAAGATCCGCCGCGGGGAGACAGCAGGGCAGCACGGTGTTGAAGCAGCACAGCGATGAAGCAACACAGGGAAGGCAGGGAAGCAGTGCCGGCAGTTACACAAACTCAATTCCAGCGCGTGGCGGTGGGGGATACACAGGTGGACCTGCGCACCTACGACGACGCCGGGACGCCGGAGCGGCCCGATGCGGGATCAGAGGTGGTTCTGGTGCACGGAATCGGGGCATCGGAGCGGTACTTTGGCCGGCTGATCCGCGAACTGGTGCACACTTCCACAGTCCACACCCTTGAGCTGCCCGGTTTCGGCAGCGCCCCGAAACCGGCAAGGCAGCTGCAGATGCAGGATTTCGGACGGATCGCCGTGCGCGCCCTGGAGTCGGCCGGCATCCAGGGCGCCCAATGGGTAGGGCATTCCATGGGCTGCCAGGTGGTGGTGGAAATGGCGCTCGCCGCTCCCGGGGCAGTGTCCTCCGTGGTGCTGCTGGCCCCCACCATCAACAATGCCGAACGCTCAGCACCGCTGCAGGCTTTGCGGCTGCTGCAGGACTCCCTGGGCGAGCCGGCCGCGGTTAACGCCATGCTGGTCAGGGACTACCTGCGGGCCGGGCCGCGCTGGTATCTCTCCACCCTTCCGACCATGATCCGGCACCCGATCGAGGAGCGAATCCGGGACGTGCAGGCCCCGGTGCTGCTGGTGCGCGGCGGCAGGGATCCGGTGGTCCGTGCAGACTGGGTAACCCGTCTGGCAGCGGCCCGGCCGGGCACCCAAACGGTGGAGCTGCCCGGCCAGCCGCACGTCATGATGTATACCCGTCCCGTGGAAACCGCCGCCGTGCTGCGCTCGGCGGTTCCGGCACGGTGACGCGGAAACCGGAGAGCCGGGTCCGTGAAACGCCGCCCGGTGTCCGCCCGCGGCGGAGCGGCCGGATGTCCCGATGGGCCCGGGAAGCCGGCGCCTGGGCCTCGGACTATGCCTACGTGGCCTACTGGCAGCTGCGCAACTTTTTCCTCCGCCGCGACCCGTCTGTCTATCTGCATCCCGGGGAACCGGAGCGGGCCCCGGTGGTACTGATCCCCGGTGTTTATGAGAACTGGCAGTTCCTGCGCCCGCTGGCCGATTATCTGTTTGAACGCGGGCATCCGGTCCACACCGTGGCCCCGCTGGGCTACAACCGCGGCGGCATCGGCGACGCAGCCGTGCTGGTGGAGCGCTACCTGGTGGAGAAGGATCTCCACGGAGTAGTGGTGGTGGCGCACAGCAAGGGAGGGCTGATTGGCAAGCAGCTGATGACCCTGCCGGATGGCGGCAGCCGGGTGGATCGGATGATCGCCGTCAACACCCCGTTTTCCGGTTCCGTCTACGCCAACCTGTTTCCGCTGGCCAGCATCCGGGCGTTCTCGCCCCGGAACCTGTTCCTGCAGCAGCTGTTGCGCAATGAGGGCGTCAACGCCCGGATCACCTCGGTCTACAGCAGTTTTGATCCGCATATTCCCGCCGGCAGCCACCTTGCCGGCGCACGGAACATCCAGTTGGAAACCATGGGACACTTCCGGCCCATCGGCGACTCCCGGCTGCTGGTGGTACTCGAACAGGAGCTGCTGGACGCCGACGGGTAGCTGTCCGGCATCAGAGGAGGCTTTTGTCGGGAGGGCCTGGTCAGGAGGCTCCGCGTGCCAGTGCCTGTTCCACGGCGGCGGCTGCGCCGTCCCGCCACGGCTCGCCGTGCCCGGTGAGGAGCAGCGGCGCGGCTGTTTCAGCCAACAGAGAGAGCGAGTCGAGCGCCTCGGGGCTGTTGGCCGTTGCTGCCCCGGAGACGATCTGGGGCCCGGTGGTGCCGGTGTAGGGGTTCAGTGTCACCAGTGAATCGCCGCAGATCAGCACTCCCCGGTCCGGGAAGTGCAGGGCCACATGCCCGGCAGTGTGTCCGGGGGTGTGCAGGATCCGGGGCCTGCCGGGAAGGGCGTCCCCGGAATCAGTGGTCAGGCTGTGGACGTCCGTCACGCCGCGGACGTTCAGGGCCCCGGCCCCGGTCATGGTGCCCAGGACCGGAATCGACTTGGGGTACCGCAGCGGATACAGGAAGCGGTTGTTCTCATGCTCGTAGCGGTAGGGATGCGCGGCAATGTAGCGGTCCGCATCGTGGACGAGGATGGGCGTGCGGTACTCCTGGCGCAGCCGGGCAGCAGTGCCCACATGGTCAAAGTGGGCATGAGTGAGCACAAGCGCCCGGATATCCCCGGGGCCATACCCCAGTTCATCCAGGGCGCCGGTCAAATGCGGCCACATGCCGGGGAGGCCGGCATCGATCACCGCCACGCCGTCGCCGTCCTCCACCAGATAGACGTTGACGTAGGCGTGCTCAATGCGGTGGATTCCATCGGCTACGTTGCGGGTAAACACGGTGATCACTCCTTGAGGCGGAACGGCGTGCGGATCGGGACGGCAGCGAAGAGCCGGCCGTTCATCCCATCCTAAGCATGCTTCCGATTCCGTTGCGCGCGTGGTGCCCCGAATCCGGCAGTCCGCGGCCCTAGACTGCTCGGGTGCCAAGACTGCTCGCCGACCTCACGCCGCTGCGCGAAAGCCCGGACTATCGCCGGCTATGGACGGGAACGGCACTCTCTGCAGTCGGCACCCAGCTCACCCTCGTGGCTGTGAGCCTGGAGGTCTACGAACTGACGCAGTCCAGCCTCTATGTGGGGCTGCTCGGACTGGTGGGCCTGGTGCCGCTGGTGCTCGCAGGGCTCTATGGCGGTTCCGTTGTGGATGCCTATGACCGGCGCAAGGTGGCACTGTTTTCCTCCGTGCTGCTGTGGGCCAGCACCATTGGTATTGCCGCGCAGGCGTGGGCGGGCGTGGGCAACGTCTGGCTGCTCTACGTGCTGGTGGCGGTGAATGCCGGTGCGGGCGGCCTCAACCAGCCGGCCCGCAGCGCCATCATCCCGCGGCTGGTCCGCCCGGAGCTCCTGCCCGCCGCCAATGCGCTGAACATGATGACCTTCGGGCTGGCCATGACCGCAGGCCCGCTGCTGGCAGGCGTGCTGGTGGCCCGCGTGGGGTACGGCTGGACCTACACGATCGACGTCGTCACGTTCACGGCCGCCATGTGGGCGCTGTACCGGCTTCCCCCGATGCCCCCGGTCGGCCAGATGCAGAAGGCGGGGCTGGGCTCGGTGCTGGAGGGGTTCCGCTTCCTGGGCACCCGGCCGAATATCCGCATGACGTTTGTGGTGGACCTGTGCGCCATGGTGTTTTCCCAGCCGCGGGCACTGCTGCCGGCCATCGGTGCGCTGATGCTGGGAGGCGGCGCCACCACGGTCGGGGTGCTGCTGGCAGCCACCGCTGTGGGGGCGTTCCTCGCGGGCCTCTTTTCCGGCCCCCTTGGCCTGGTCCGCCGGCAGGGGCTGGCGGTGCTCTGGTCCGTGGCGGCCTGGGCGCTTTCCGTCACGGCGTTCGGTGTGGTTGTGGTGCTGGCCGGGCACAACGACGGCGAGGTCCCCTCGGCCTGGCTGGTGCCGGCGGCGGTGGCGATGGCATGCGCGGGGATTGCCGACTCGATTAGCGGGGTGTTCCGCTCCACTATTTTGCAGTCGGCTACGCCGGACGCCATGCGCGGCAGGCTGCAGGGCGTTTTTGTGGTGGTGGTTGCAGGGGGACCGCGGCTGGGAGACCTGGTTGCCGGCGTGAATGCCTCCTTCGCGGGCGAGGGGTGGGCCGCAATCCTCGGCGGGCTGATCTGCCTGGCACTTGTGGCCGTGCTGGCCCGCACCCAGCCGCGGTTCGCCCGCTACGACGCACTGCATCCCGAGCCCTGAGCCCCTGGGCCTCCGGGAGGGGGCGCCTCGAGCGAACAAGGTCCCGAACCCTGAGGGAATGAGGCCCGGGCGCATCAGGAACACCCCGGCCGGGTTGAACGTTGAAGTGTATGGACTCACCATACTGATGCAGGCCCAGTGTGGCCTGCCTGAAAGGACCCTCGTGCATCACCATTACAACGGCCTCAAGACTGCGGCGCTGTTCGGTGTGCTCTTCGCCGTGCTGCTGGGTATTGGCGCCCTCCTTTCCAGCGGAACGGGCAGCCCCGCATATATCTGGATTTTCCTGCTCATCGGCCTGGCCACCACGGCGTACAGCTACTGGAACAGCGACAAGCTCGCCATCCGCGCCATGCGTGCGGTGCCTGTCACGGAAGCGCAGGCTCCGGAAATGTACCGGATTGTCCGGGAACTCTCTGCCAAGGCCGGCCAGCCCATGCCGCGGCTGTATGTCTCTCCCACCATGGCTCCCAATGCCTTCGCCACCGGGCGCAACCCGCAGCATGCAGCGGTGTGCTGCACCCAGGGAATCCTTGCCCTGCTCAATGAGCGGGAACTGCGCGGCGTGCTCGGCCATGAGCTGATGCACGTGTACAACCGTGACATCCTGACCTCCTCGGTGGCTGCTGCCATTGCCGGCGTCATTACCTCGCTGGGCCAGTTCCTGCTGTTCTTCGGCGGCGGTGACCGGCGGAACTCCAACCCGCTGGCCACTATCGCCATGGCCCTCCTGGCCCCGCTGGCAGCGTCGCTGATCCAGATGGCCATCGGCCGCACGCGTGAGTACGACGCCGATGAAGACGGTGCCAGGCTCACCGACGATCCGCTGGCGCTGGCATCGGCCCTGCGAAAGCTGGAAAGCGGAACCCAGCGTGCACCGCTGCCGGACACTGACCAGAAGCTTGCCAATGCCGCCCACCTGATGATTGCCAACCCGTTCCGCTCCGGCGTGCGCGGCCTCCTGGCCACCCACCCGCCGATGGCTGACCGCATCCAGCGGCTGGAGCGGATGGCCGGCCGGGCGCTGGGCTCCTAGGCCGGCCTGCCGGAATGCAGGGGAGGAAGTAGGCTTCGGGAATGCGCCTTTTACTCATCCGGCACGGCCAGACCCCGTCAAACATCGGGCACTTCCTGGACACCGGTGTCCCGGGACCCGGGCTGACCGAACTGGGACTGGAGCAGGCAGCCGCCCTGCCTGACGCCCTGGGCGCCGAACCCATCGACGGGATCTTCGCCTCCAACCTGACCCGCACGCAGCTGACCGCCGCGCCCCTGGCGGCTGCCCTGGGCCTGCCGGTGCAGATCCGGGACGGCCTGCGCGAAGTCTCGGCCGGGACGCTGGAAATGCGCAATGACCGCGACTCGATCATCACCTACCTGAAAACGGTGTACCGGTGGGTGCAGGGCGATACCGGTGCGAGGATGCCCGGCGGTCCCGACGGGGCTGCCACGCTGGCCCGCTTCGACGCGGTGGTCCGGGAACTGGCCGGAGCCGGCCTGAAGACGCCGGCGATCTTCAGCCACGGCGCCATCATCCGGGCCTGGGCCACCGCCCGTGCGGAGAACGTGGGGGCGGACTTTATTGTGCAGAACGCACTGAGCAACACCGGGGTGGCTGTCATGGAGGCTCCGGAGCTGCCCGGCGGGGGAATGGGCCCGTGGCAGCTGCTTACCTGGATGGGCGAGCCCGTGGGCGGGGAGGCACTGCAGGACTTCGGTGAGGACGGCCCGGCGGCGGACAACGTCGCCCTGTAAAACCACAGGTCTTCACACTCGAACGGCGCCGTCTCCAGTGAACCGGAGGCGGCGCCGTCGTCGTTGACCCGGGACTGGGAACGCCCCGGAAAACCCGCTTTAGCGGAAGTTGATGAACCTCTAGCCCATTATTGGGCGTGACTGTCTGAGTCGTTTTACCGCTAGTTTCCGGGCTTCATATGGTTGGCCGTGCATGCCTGAATAGGTGTGTTTGTGGACCTGTTGCGGACTTTCTGCGGACTAGGGGATCATCCCTGAGCCCGGCGGACGGCCACGGGCGTCATGGCTCGGGATCCGGTGAGGACACTGGTTTCCGGCATCGGCTGGCCCTCGATGCTGTATTCCTGACCGCGGAGGATCAGCTTGTCCTCAGGGGTGAGCTGGTCCGCATACTGGGCCGGCACGAAGACCACCATTTCCGTTATGACCAGGTGCGGGCGTCCCGGCTCTGTGGGCTCGGTGCTGACTCCCTGCTGTATTGAGCAGCCCGGAATGGTCTGGTCCGTGTCCATAGCGTTCCGGGCCTTGCGGGTAATCGTTTCTGCGAACAGGTACGGTGCCCCGATCATGATGCCCGCCTGCGGTACTGGTTCAGGACAGCTTTCTCGGCCAGTGTGAAGCCTTCCAGTGCGGCGTAGCTTACGGACTGGTTTCCCAGTGTCTGCCGGGTGAGCTGCTGCGGGTTCACGAGGTAGCGGGCTGCAGCGGAAACGATCACGTCCGCCAGATCCACGCCGGGAAGCCCGTCCAGATCGAAGCCCTTGCCTCTGGTGTACGCCCGGACAAATGTGGTCACCACGCGGACGTGTTGCCGTGCCAGTGCGAGCGTTTCCGGTGTTGCCGGGATTCCCATAAAGGCCAGGACCGTGGGCGGAAGGTCGCCCGGTGCAGGGTCTGACGGCGCGGGGTCTTCCATGGGCGGTTCCGGTTCAGGGGCGGGCGTCGGGTCCACCACTGTGAGGGGGAAGTCGACGGGGTTGCCGTAGCGGTCTGCGAGGGGGAGCGTCCAGGATCCGGCCTGCGTCGGCGTGCCGGTGAGCATTTCAGAGGTGAGCCACATTCCCGGAATCTCAGGAACGTCGCCATAGGCCGTTTCGAAGGTGTAGCCGGTCCCTGTTTTCCCTAGAGCTGCTGCAGCCTGGGCGGCGGTGAGGGTCGCCGGCGTGTTGATGATGAGTTCCATATGGTCCCCTTTCCCGGAACCAGAGGAAGGGTCGCGTTTCAAACGCGACCCTTCCCGCGGCGGGTCTCTAGCGGCTGATCCCGGAGAACGTGACGATTGCCTCAGGGTTCACTGGGGCGGCGTCCAGGCGGTAGACAACTCGGATGGCCTGCTGGTCGTAGTCCCCGAACGTCTGGTCGAGGAGCTTCACGGCCGGGGCGACGTCGCGGGCCACGGTGATCTGTGAGAAGTCCACCAGCGCGGCGCGGCCGGTCGGGGTCGCTCCGGTCGTGTTCGGGACGCGGTTGGAGATGATGACCGGGACTCCGAAGAGGGTAAAGCCTGCGCCGCGTGCGACGTCGGGCTGCACGAGGTAGTGGCCCTGGGTGTCCTTCAGTTTTCGCAGCTTGATGAAGTCGCCCGAGGTGAATACCCACTTGGCGGCGTCCACGTTCGCGTTGGCTCCCATGAAGAGGCCCTGGGCGTCGAGGAGGTGGTCCAGCGTGAGGGCTCCACCGACAGCGAGGGCCTGGGTTCCCGTGTAGGCAAAGAGGCCCTTGGGAGTCGTGATGCCATCACCCGAAGCGGAGAAGAGCTGGGTATCCATCGCCGCAGCGACGTCGGAAACCAGCTTCTGCTGAATGGCAGCATCCAGGGCGATCACCGACTGCCGGCTGAGTTCGTTGCTGAACTTCGTCAGCGTCTTGAGGGACTTCATTGTGGAGGGCAGGAGCTGGATCTCATCGAAATCGATGTCGGAGTCGGGGATGAGTTCGTTCTGCGCGATCCACGGGGTGGAGACTGTGGAGCTTCCCAGCTTGGGGATGCGGACGGGGCCGGACGTGTCGATGATGCGGGGGCCGGCGGCGAGGAACTGCGAGGAAGCCGAGAGCGGCTGGACAAGCTGCTTGATGACCGTTTCCTGGGTCAGTTCCGCAGCGTCGGTAGTGGAGTCAAGTGCCATGAGGGTGTTCCTAACGTGAAAAGGGGTTTGGGTTTTCACGCTGGCCACCGGGACAAGCGAAAGGGACAGGCACCGGGCCCGTCCCTTTCATGATACCCCTAGGGGTATACGTTCACAACTACTGCTCTGACTGGCCTATGCCGTGCTGAGCGATCAAACTCAGCTCCTCGGCGATGGCAGCCAGTGCGATCACGTTCGCGGCGGCAATCCTTTGGTCGACAGTCAATCCGTCGAGCCTTTCACCGATCCACGAACTACTCGGACCGCCGTTCAGCACTTCGTAGATTTTCTCGTAGCTTGCCACTGGTTCCCCTTAGCTCGCGTGGGCCCTGAGTAGCCCAGCAAGACCAACAGTAGCGCCAGCCTCCGGTGTCGCTCCCTGATGGATGAAGCCGGAAGGGCGGCGGCTGGCAAGGTGGGGCTTCGCTGCCAGCAGGGCGTCAATGGCCGCTGTGAGGGCTTCGGGATCGTCCAGGTGTTCCAGCTCGTAGGGCAGGTCTGAGGGATCCTGCAGCCGTCCGTCCGTCTTGACCAGGGCAGTGTGCAACCGGGCTCCCAACTCGTCCACGCGCTTGGCCTTTTCCCGGTAGCCGGCTGATTCCTTCCGCAGCGCTTTGACGTAGCTCTCGTCATAGGTCTTGGGCTCCGGTGCAGGTTCCGGCGTGGCTTCCGTTTCCTCAGCGGCGGGGGCGGTTTCCTCAGTGCTTTCCGGGGCGGTTTCTTCGGTCTGCTCGGTGATCTGATCAGTCATGGGTTATACCTTTCGATTGACTACGGGAACGGGGTGACAGGTGCAGCCGGGATGCCGGTGCATAGGTTTGGTGGCGGGGTATTCGTAACCGTCTTTGTAGAGCCAGACGCAAAGCTCGCACGCGTTGGATTCCAGTCCGCGGGTGTACCTGTCCACGTGCGGACTGCGCCTGACAGCTTCCTCGAAGCCGGTGGCCGCAGCGTCCAGGACTTCCGAGCGGGCCAGCCGGTCCAACTGCATCCCGGTATCCAGGTCCGATGCCGTGATGGTGGCCAGCGCCTTAACCAGCCGGGACGCGGCATCTTCCGGGGCGATCCCTGCAAAGGCTGGCACGTATCCCAGAGCCTTTTCCAGATAGCCGCCCAAGGTCAGCTCTGCCAACGTCACGCCTTTGGCCTTGGCCGTGTTGATCAGGGTGGATGCGGCGGTGCTGAAGTCGTCCTCGTCCAGCCGGTCTGCGGCCAGTGCCTCGAACAGGGCTCCCACGGCGCTGGCTGTCTGCTCTGCCAGCGCCGTGACGTTGTCCTCGTAGGTCATGCCACCAGCCGCCCCAGGTCCGCTGCAGCCGTGGTGAGCTGCTCAGCGCGGCGCTTGTCCATGATGTCCTTGACCTTGTCCGGGTCGTATCCCAGTTCCTCGCTCAGCAGGGATTCCAGCGGGACGCCGATGCCGGCCAGCTTGGCGGCACTGTCCGATGCCTGCGCCTGGGTGCGGGTTTCCGGGTTGGCGAACACACTCTGTATGTCCACGGTGTAGGGGTCCACTCCATCCCTGACCGCGATTGCCAGGGCGGCGATCCATGCGAAGTCAGCACCGAACATGCGGATCAGGGCGTGTGCGTGGCTGACCAAGGAGGCCTCAGCGGAGCGGATCGCGTCAGCGCTCGGGGGCTGATCGGTCTGCAGTCCGATGTAGTGGGAAGGAAGTCCCTTGATCGCGCCGATCTGGCAGATGATCAGGTTTGCCATTGTCTCGAAGCCGGACATATCCGCCTGGGCGAACTGACCGAACTTGCCCTCGGTGGCCTCGTTGGTCCAAACCTTCCGGGGGCCGTCACCGAACGGATCCACCGGATTCCCGTCCTCGTCCTCCATGATTTCCAGCCCAGTGGCCCAGCGGCGCGGGCGGGCGTAGTCCTCACTGGTGACCATTGCATCGGCAAGGATCTTGTTCAGCGCGTCGGTCAGGTCCAGGATGCCGGACATTTCGCTGATGCCGTCGAAGTCGAGCAGCCGGTCACGGTTCAGGATCTGCCCGATGGGCGGGACTCCCAGAGGATTGGGGAGCGGTTCGCCGTGCTGCTGCCAGTCCCCGGCGCCCACGCTCTCCCAGTCGTCCGTGACCTTGTTGGCGGTGCGGTAGGTAGTGATTTCCGTGCCGGTGTAAAGGGTGCACCAGCCGTAGCCGTCAGCCTTCCAGCGCTTGATCCCGTCCACGATTTCACGGGTTGCCGGGTCACGGCGGACGGTCATCTGCCGGGGGGATTCCACGGTGATCTGTACGCCGCGGGGGCCGGCCCAAACCACCACGTAGCCGCGCCCGTAAACGAGTGCGTCCTTGATTGCCTCGTTCTGCCCCTCGAGCATCCCGTTCATGCGCCAGAGCTTCCAGAGCGCCGGGTCTGCCTGCGTGCCGCCGTCCAGGATGAAGCCGGTCAGCCGCAGCCGGTCCACGATGGACGTGACGGCAAGGCGGGGATAGTTCACGCAAAGGGACCGCAGCCGGCCACCAATAGCCTGGGCGGACTTGGGGCTCAGGAAGGCTGCAGCCTGCTCACCCTTCCAATAGGAGTCCAGGAGGTTGAGGCGGGGCTGCTCCCCGGTCAGTTTGGTATGCAGCTTGTGCAGGTTAGATTCAGTCATTAGAAGGCCATTACCCGTTTCTTTTTTGAGGTGTTGGAGTGGTGCTGTGCCCGGTCCACGGCGGCAATGGTTGCCACGGCGGCATCGATCTTCTTCTTGCTCATGCGCTTGTCCTTGGTCACGACGGTCCCCTGAGGGGTCGACTGAGCCACGCAATTCGAGAAGTGCTTTACCAGGGCCGGATCCCCGTCATGGGTGATCTGCTTGGAGGCAATCAACTGATAGAGGCGGTCAGTTGCCGGTGCCATACGTGTCCGGCGGCTGGTGTCCCACTCGAGGATCCGTTTGCTGCCGTGCTTACTGGCCCACTGCTCCATCTCGGAGCGCCAGCCCCAGGGATCGCAGGCCATGTCCACCACGTCGAACTGGTCGAAGGCCATCTCTACGTGGGCGGTAACTTCCTCCCGCGGCACCCTCCAACCGGGCGTGCCGGGGTTCTCCCAGATGCCGATCACGAAGATGTGCGGGTCAGGCTCCACGGTGCAGGCAATGAGGGCTGTGGAGTCCCCGGAGCTGGAACCGTCGAAACCGAGCGTGACTTTCATCCGGTCAGGAACCGAGCGCATAGGGTCCGCCAGCGCCTCGAACTGACCAAACTCCAACCAGGAATCCACCTGCTTGGCCCACAGGCCCATTCTTAGCTGGCGAAAGGCCGGCTCGCGCAGCGTCTTACGCGCCGCCAGCAGCCCGTCAGGGCTCAGGAACGGCTTAGCGCAGGTCATAGCAGGGTTGGCCTGCTTCCACGCTTCCCGGTCGTCGCTGCTGGCATCCTCAGGGGCGGCAAACTCGATCAGGAAGAAAGCAGGATCCTCACCTGAGCGGCCCAGCTTCACCAGATCCCACATGATGCTGTCCTCAGAGGTTCCCGGCGTTGAGATAGCCAGGGTCAGGGACTGCGGACGCTTGCCCGATGCGGACGTGATCGCTTCCCAGACAGCGCGGGTCACCACGTGCAGCTCATCCACGATGATCAGGGTTGCGTCCCACGAGTTCAGGGCGTCCGGTTCCGCCGGCAGGGGCGTCAGTGTGGAGTCCGTATGCGGGACATAGATCCGATCGCTGAACACCTGAACACGCTCACTGAGCAGGGGGTTCAGCTTGATCATGCGCTCAGCCTGCTTGACCGTCACCGCCGCCTGACGCTGATCTGAGGCCACCACCAGCACCTCAGCGGAGAACTGGCCAACAAACATCTCAGCCACCGCCAGCATGGCCGCCAGGGACGTTTTTCCATTACCCCTGCTCATGGAAGCAAGAGCGTTACGGATACCGGGTGCGAAGCTGCCCCGGATGATTTCCTGCTGGAAGTCCTGCAGCTCTACCGGCTCACCCTGACCATGACCGCGGGGCACGATCAGATAGTCATGGATGAACCGGATACGGCGCTCTGCGGGGTCCGCAGGATAGTCCGTGAAGTCCAGGGGCTCAGCCTTAATAGAGGCCTTAGGACCGGCTACCAAGTGCTGCTCAGAGCAGGGTCAGCGGGCGTGCCAGGAGAGTTACTTAAACTTTGCCTTGCCCCGGGGATCAAAGACTGTGCGGTTGACCCCTTCCCCCCTGGGCGCAGCAGCCGGCCTGTTGGTCGGGCGCGAATCTGTACGGGCTCGGGACGGTCCTCTGAGGTCCGTTGTCCGGGTCCGGGGCGTGCTTGTCCTGCTGCTCTATTGCATGGGCCGCAAAGCACGCGCAGATCCTGTAGGCGGATTGCCAGTCCTTTGGCGCGGCGTTCCCATGCTTCGGGGGTGTGGTCTGCCTGCAGGTCTGTGGTGGCGTTGCACCAGAGGCAGAAGGGCTGTTCCTTGCGTGCCTGCTTGCTGATGCGGTTCCACTGGGAGTCGTAGGCTGCCTGGTTGGCCTTGGCCTTGGGTTTGGGCTTGGGCGTCGGCCGATGCTCGGGGCAACGCGACTGCTCGCTCAGCTCGTCGCATACTTCGCAGGGCTTCATCATGACGCCAGTCCTGTGCGTTCCTCGTACTCCGGGAACAGTTCAGGAACAGGGACCATGTGCCGCGTTGGCGCTGTTCCTGTTCCTCCACCCTCTGTGTGAGGAACAGGAACAGGAACAGGCGATCCCTGCTGACGGAATACCCTCAGGGCTGCGCTGGCGCGGTCGCTGCTCCACTTGAGACGGTCTTTCACATCTCGAACACTGGAAGGAGGAGGGGCAAGTCGCTGCAGCTCGGCTAGGTCGATTGCTGGGACTGCTTCGGGTGCGCGTTCACCGTCGGTTGCTGGGTAGATGGAGAAGTGGTTGTCCGGGAACAGCTTGAACGTTCCGCCTAGAGGTTCTTTGTCCCCTCGTGGCGAGGAGGCCCGTAGACCGCCGTGCCGGTCCTTCTTGACGTTTAGGTAGCAGGCTCCGCCGTGACCAGGAGTGAAAGCGTCCTTGATCGTCACACGCAGCATGGTTCCGCCCACGGCTCGGGATTTCGCAGCCGTTCCTGTTGGGCCTTGCGCCTTGGAATCAGTGTTCTTGGCTACATGGTCAATCGCCACGACGGCGGATCCCACCATGGCTAGGGGTTTCATCACGGATGTGTGAGCCAGGGTGAAATCATCCGGGCTGTTGGAGCTGAGGCCCATGGTTGGCATGAGTTCTCCGATACTGTCCAGGACAGCGATGTCAGGCCTCCAGCGTTTTAGATCCCAGATGGTCTCCATGAGGTCTTGGCGGTCTTCAGGCTCCTTGTACCGGAAGCGCTCAGTGTCGGCCAGTACTGAGGCATCGGCTCCCAGATCCAGTAGGCGCACGATCACCGACTGCATCCCGTTGTGGTCCATATCCAGGAACACGGCGCGGCCTCCGACGCTCAGGCATTCCACGATCCCGGCGAGAGCAACAAACGTTTTGCCCGATTCAGGCTCACCAAAGATGATGTTCACCTGGCCGCTGTAGAACAAACCGATTCCATCGGTCCTCTGGAGGACTTCAGGAACGGGAGCAGGGGGCAGGTCTCCGCGGAGGAGGGCAGCGACGTCGCCGTACTGGATGTTGGTGTTCCTCGTTCCTGACACATGGGGTGCAGGAACAGGAACATCGCTGTAGCTCTCAGCGGCAAAGTAGTCCGGGACAGTGGTTTCAGAGTTCAGCAACGGGGGCTCCCTCCAAAAGGTTGCGCCACTCCATGAGCGCCTGGGCGTCCCTCCCGATGACCTGCCAGATCAAGTCCTTACGGAAGAAACCCGAAGTGGACAATGGTCGGTAGCGGTGGATGTTTAGCCGGACGTAGGTTCCGGGGGCGAGTTCGGCGATCTGACAGTACTCGTGGCGCTCGAACTGGTAGGCGTCGTACCAGCCGGCACGGTCGCCGGGGTAGTCGGCTAGGTCGAGTTCAAGGACGGTCTGGATCATTTGTGGCCCTGCCCTGTAGTCTTCATGTTGAGACCTGCTCCCAAGTAGTTGTCTTTGCCCTCACTGGAATTGCCGTTCCGGTGAGGGTTTTTTGTGTCTATTGTGTTGTTCCTGCTCATTCCGATTCGCCTGTCTCGAAGGCTTCTTCGATCCAGCGATCGACGTCTTCACGTCGTGCCACGAGTTTTCCGCCAAGCTTCGCGAACCGTGGGCCGGCTCCCTTGTGGCGGTAAAAACGGAGAGTGTTCACAGGGATGCGAGTCGCTTCAGAGACCTCTTGGATCGTCAGGAGCTTGTGCTGGATGGTTGGAGTGGTCATTGCCCTACCCTTTCAGGATGTGTTCGCCGTTACAGCACGTAACTGTAGAGCACGCTCTGTGTTGACGTCAAACACCTTGTGTTGAGAGTATTGGGTGCATGCGAACCTCTGATGAACTATTTGGCCTTGAAGTCCAGGCACAGCGAGAAGACCGGGGCTGGTCGATGACCGAGTTTGCGGCGAAGCTTGCCGCTGCTGGACTCTCCAACTTTCATCCAACGACCGTGGGTCGAATGGAGCGAGGGGAGCGACCCGTCCGCTTGAATGAGGCGGTGATTATTGCTCAGGTGCTCGGCTCAAGCCTCAATGACCTCGTTGTTGAGCCGATTGCGGGGGATGGTGCCCTCGAACACGCCGTGGATGCAGTGGAACATATGAGCAAGAAAGCGGCTCGCCTTCTCAACACCCTCGAGTTCTGGAAGGGGCAGGTGGATGCCGAGCTTCGACTTCTGAAGACTGACCTGGACAACGGCAAGGTGCTGGGCGAGCACGTCGCTGAAGTCATCGATACGTGCCGGCGCGCAGAGGAGCAAATGCAGCAGGACCGCCTTGAATACTGGCTTTCGGTGCTCCGGGAAAAGACCCCGGAGGAACTGCAGGAGCTCTATAAGGCGGACTTGGAATTCCGGATCTGATGGCGAGCATTCAGAAGCGCCCTGATGGCCGCTGGCGTGCCCGATACCGTGATGATGCAGGCAAGGAGCATGCCAAGCACTTCCCCAGGAAGATCGACGCTCAGCGCTGGCTCGATGAAGTGACGGCGTCTGTCGTGACGGGCACCTACGTTGACCCTAAAGCAGGGACAATCACCTTCGCCCAATGGTTCACCCAATGGGAAGAACGTCAGATCTGGTCGCGTGGGACGAAGTTGTCAGCCGCCCAGGCGCTGCAGTCCACGACGTTCGCTGACGTTCAGATGAAGCGGATCATGCCTTCGCACCTGCAGGCATGGGTCAAGGCCATGACGCTTCCGGCGGAGACACGTAAGTCCGGCCTCGCTCCTGCGACCGTGAAGGTCCGCTACAACCTCGTGCGCTCCGCTTTCAAGGCCGCTGTGGCGGACCGGGTTATCCCTCTTGATCCCTCCGACAACATCAAGCTGCCCAGGGAGCGCCGCAGCGAAGCGGCCATGACCATCCCGAGCACTGCCCAGGTCGCGGCCGCACTCGAGGCAGCTCCGGAGTGGTTCGAGGCCTACATTGGCGTCTGCGCCTTCGCGGGCCTCAGGCTCGGTGAAGCGGCTGGCCTGCAGGTGGGGGATATCGACTTCCTGCGCAGAACCCTGACGATCAACAGGCAGGTGCAGGGCGAGAATCGGAAGAACGCAGAAGTCGTCGGACCCAAGCACGGCTCCGAGCGCGTCGTGTACATCCCGGCACGCCTCACGGAGATGATTGCGCGGCATGTAGAGCAGGTCGGCGTCCATGGCGATGAGGGGTGGCTGTTCTCCACCGGTGGACACCTATGGAACCGGGGGATGGCCGGGTACTACTGGCGCGAGGTCCGGGAGGCCTGCGGACTGGAGGACTTCACCCTGCATGACCTCCGGCACTTCTACGCGTCAGCTCTGATCGCCTCTGGTTGCGACGTCGTGACCGTGCAGCGGGCGCTGGGCCATGCCCAGGCAACGATCACGCTGAACACTTACAGCCACCTCTGGCCGACGGCTGAGGACAAGACAAGGACCGCAGCCGATAGTCTCATGGCTGCGGTCCTCGGTAATCCTGCGGACTCTATGCGGACTAAGGCCCAGTAGTTCGCGTCTGACTAGGCCGTATACATACTGCCTAGCGGAAGTTGATGAACTGCAGGTCCACTTCCAGGTCTGCACCCTTCAGCAGTGCCATGGTGGCCTGCAGATCATCGCGGGACTTGGAGCTGACGCGCAGCTCATCGCCCTGGATCTGGGACTTGACGCCCTTGGGGCCTTCGTCGCGGATCAGCTTGTTGATCTTCTTCGCCTGGTCCTGCGCGATGCCCTCCTTCATGGAGGCTTCGATCCGGTATTCCTTGCCGGAAGCGAAAGGCTCGCCCGCATCCAGGGACTTCAGCGAGATTCCGCGCTTGACCAGCTTGGACTGCAGTACGTCCAGGACCGCCTTGACCCGGTCCTCGGAGTTGGCCTTCATCAGGATCTTCTCGCCGCTGAAGTCCACCTCGGCTCCAACGCCCTTGAAGTCATACCGCTGGGCAATTTCCTTCTGCGCCTGGTTCAGGGCGTTGGCTACTTCCTGTTTGTCGATCTTGCTGACTACGTCGAACGTGGACTCGCTGGCCATCTCTGGACTCCTCGGGTTGGTGGCTTTTCCTGGTACTTAGCGTAGTAGGTTCTCCGCACGGATGTGCCCGGTTCCCAGCCTGTATCCAGTAAACGCCCGGTGATGTCACATGGACATGGGACAGGCTAAGGGGGTGGAAAACCAGCAGTTACCAACTCCCCGCCCTTCACCCCGCCGTCCCGCCGCGCTGCGGTTCCGCACAGCCGCCGCCGGGTCATTCCTTGCGGCAGCCTCTGCGGCCGGACTGGGGGCCGCGGC
>NZ_JBNHFW010000011.1:0-98545 GCF_059090685.1 Arthrobacter sp. Y3225209 | reverse complement strand
CGGCCGGGCGGGCCCCCACGGACGCCGCCCCGTCCAGGAGGGCCCGGGCCAGACGGGGGTCGGCAGGAACAGCGGCGAGCGCCTTACCGGTCGCGGTAGCCATACCTTGGGCATCAACAGCCCCAAGTCCCCGCAGCACGGAGACGGCCTCCTGCAGGGCAGCGGGCGGAGGTGCATCCGGGAGCGCCAGGCCGGTGCCTCCCGGCGCACCCCAGCAGGCGAGCATCAGGGCCGCGCCGGTCAGGTCCGCGACGGCGATTTCCGGAGTCGGGTGGGCCGGTGCTGCACCGTAGGCCCTGTCGTCGTAGCAGCGCACCACCCGGCCCGGCCCCTGGCGGGCGGCCCGCCCGGCCCGCTGCTCGGCTGATGCCCGGGAACAGGAGACCGTGACGAGCCCGGACATGCCGCGGGCAGCATCCCGCCGGGGCTCACGCGCCAGGCCCGAATCTACTACCAGGCGCACGCCCGGGACGGTCAGCGAGGATTCCGTCAGCGCCGTGGACACGATAATCCGTACCGGTTCTCCCGCCCCCCGGCCGGAAACCGCCCGGTCCTGTTCCCGCGCCGGGACCTGGCCGTGCAACTCGAGCACTTCCGTTCCCTTCGGAGTCCGGGAACGCAGGCGGCTGGCCACGTGGGCCACTTCCCGGGCACCGGGGACAAACACCAGCGTGTCGACGGCGGGGTCACCGGCCTGCGCGTCGGAGTGCGCCAGGGCAGCGGTATCTGCCACATGATCCAGGAACCCGCGCGTTACACCGTGTTCATCCAACCGTGGCACGGACGGCGGGCGCCATTGGACGGTAAGCGGGTACAGGGCCGAGGGGCAGTCGACCAGCGGCGCCGGCCCGCCGCCGTCGCCGTCGCCGAGCAGGGCGGCAAACCGTTCCGCATCCAGGGTCGCGGACATGGCAATAAGTGTCAGGTCACCGCGCAGCTGCCGGACTTCGGCGAGCATGCCCAGCAGCAGGTCCGTTTCCAGTCCGCGTTCGTGGACCTCGTCCAGGATGACGGCCGCAGCCGTTTCCAGCCCTGCATCAGCCAGGAGCCTGCGCAGCAGGATTCCCGGCGTCACGAACTCGATGATGGTCTCCGCGGAGGTGCGGGCCTCTCCCCGGACCGTGTAGCCAATGCGCTGTCCGAGTGCTGACCCGTCAAGCTGGGCCAGCCGGCGGGCCGCTGACCGGGCGGCAACCCTGCGTGGCTGGGTGACCAGAACCCGGCCCCGGGTGCCGGCTGCCTTCGCAGCGGCGTTGACTACCGCCGGCGGCACCAGCGTTGTTTTGCCCGTGCCCGGCGGTGCCTGGACCACTGCGCTCCCGGCTCCGGCGGCAAGCAGGGCCGCCAGCTCCGGGAGTGACTCTGCGAAGGCCAGGCCGGCACCTATGCGGGACAGGTCAAAAGGCCGTTGCAGGTCCGGCGGAAACGGGGAGGATGGAGCATTCACTTTTCCATTCTGCCCTCCGGCCGGGTTCTTCCCGGCCCAAAGGAGCGCCGCTGCAGGTTTTTTCACGGACCTCGGACCCGCATCCGGCCGCAGGCACCGGATTTTGCCGGGGTTTCCGGCGTAAAATAGATCCAGTGGCCGGGCTCGCAGGTGCAGCTGCTTCCATCCATAGGTGGCCGGGTGCATCCGTGCTTTTGGCACGCCGGGCAGTTCTGTCCGCAGCTGAAACGATGGTTACCGCCGGCGACCTGCCGGAAGGGCATCGAGCGTGGCCCCGGACTTCCGCCAGGAGGTAATTACTTGCCATTTTCAGAGGGACAGGTTTTGGTCCACCCCCACCACGGCCCCGCCGTCGTGATGTCCTATCAGACCCACCCCCGGATGCAGAAGGACTGCATTGTCCTGGAGGTCCGGTCCTCCCGACTGCTGGTCTGGGTTCCTGTTGACCAGGTTGAACATGTGGGCCTCCGGCCGGTACTTGATTCCGCCGGGCTGTCTGCCCTGTTCGCCGTCCTGAAGGCTCCCGCGGATACTGAGGATCCGCAGTGGTCCCGCCGCTACAAGGACAACAGCGAAAAGATCGCAACCGGCGATCCGATGGTGATTGCCGCCGTCGTCCGCAACCTGATGCTGCGCGATGCGGACCGCGGGCTCTCGCAGGCGGAACGGGAAATGCTCCGGCATGCCCGCCGGCCGCTGCTGACCGAAATTTCCCTTTCCCTGGGTATTTCGGAGGACGACGCCGGCGGCCGGCTGGACGCCGTCTGGTCAAGTTCAGGCGCGGCCGCCTAGGGCGGGTTTGCGGGCCCCGGACGCCCGTAATGTCCGGGTATCGGCTCCGAATCGTGGTTGACTGTGATCCCCGCTGTTTATCACTTGGAGTACGAACACCATGGCCGCTGGCGAACTTGATCCCTCGTCCGGGGTCCCCCTGTATCGGCAGATCAAGGACATCCTCCGCACGGAGATTTCCGACGGGACGGCGGATCCGGGCACGCCCATGACCGAGGACCGGCTGCTGGAGCGCTTCGGCGTGAGCCGGGCGCCGATCCGGCAGGCCCTGAAGGAGCTCTCCTCGGAAGGGTATGTCTACCGGAAGCAGGGCAGGGGCACCTTTCCGGTCACCGGCCCGCGCATTCTCCGCCCGGCCCACGTGCGTACCGGCGATCTTTACCATTACCTGACCGAAAGCGGCCTGCATCCGGCATCGATCGTTTCCGACATCGCACGGGTGGAACCTCCGGAGAAGATGTCAGAAGTCCTCGGCATTGACCCCGCGGAACGGGTGCTTCACTTTACCCGGGTGATTTCCGTGGAGGGTGAACCCCTGCTCGAAGCGCGCATTTACATCCGTGCACCGGAGGGCTTTGCTCCGACCGTCCTCGAACTGGAGGAGTCCGGCTCGGGCTTCGAGCTGCTGGAACGGGAGCTGGGCATTGCCCTTGGCCGGGCCGAGCATGAATCCTGGGCTACCGCCGCAACGGCGGAGCAGTCTGCCGCACTGGGGGTGCGCGAAGGCAGTCCGCTGCTGGTTATCGAAACGGTTTTCTATACCACCGACGGGCGGCTGGCCGGCTGGCGTTCCGCGGTACACCGCGCCGACCAGTTCAGGTACAGATTCGTAACCGGGCGCTAGGACTTCGTTTTGGACATACACCCACGCAGCCGTATCGTTAAACCTTCAACCATCTACTTTGAAGGAGGACTGCTGGGCATGAGCGACGGCACTCTCGAATCAACCTCGGCGCTCGATTCAGCAGCCCTGGACCTGCTGTTCCGCGACGCACGGACCGTTGCCGAGTTCACGGACCAGCCGGTCACGGATGAACAGCTCCGGGACATCTATGAGCTGACCAAAATGGGCCCCACGGCAATGAACATCCAGCCGCTGCGGATCACCTGGGTACGCTCGCCTGAGGCCCGCGGGCGTCTGGCGGCCCACATGGCTGAGGGCAACAAAGCAAAGACCGAAGCGGCTCCGCTGACGGCCGTCCTCAGCTTTGACCGCAGCTGGCACCGGCATTTCGCCACGGTTTTCCCGCCGGCTCCCGCCCAGGGCGCCGTCTTTGCCGCCAACGCCGAGCTCAGCGCCATGATGGGCAACAACAACGCCCACCTGCAGGCCGGGTACTTCCTGCTTGCGGTGCGTGCCGTTGGCCTGTCCGCCGGTCCCATGGGCGGCTTTGACGCCGCAGGGCTGGACGCCGATCTGCATGCCGGCCTGGACCGCCAGTCCTTCCTGGTGGTGAACATCGGCGTTCCCGCCGCAACGGAACCGCGTCACCCCCGCCTGCCCCGCCTCGACTACGCCACGGCGGTCACGGAGCTCTAGGAAGCACGGGTCCTTGGGGAAACACTGAGCACTAAGAACAAAGCAGAAGGCCCGCCGGACTCCGGCGGGCCTTCTGCTCACATTCACCTGTCAGGCATCGTCGCACAGCAGGTGGTACCAGCTGTCCGCGAGCACCTCCAGCGCGTGCTCCCGGTTCGGCTCCAGTTTCCGCCGGGTCCACAGGGTGGCCACGTAATCCAACTGCGTGTAGGCCAGGGTGCCCCGGATGTGGTGGGTTTCGGCAGGGAAGCGTCCGGCCAGCTGCAGGCCGCGGACAATGTCGGAAATGACTTCCTCATGCCACCCGTCCATAAGTGCACGCACCTCGGGATCAAGGGCGGCAGCCTCCTCAAGCACGTCCAGATAGGGTCGGAACACCGGCCAGAGCGCAGCACGCGATTCCAGCCAGTCCAGGACGCCCGCCATCCGGCCCGCCCGGACCACCTCCACGAGTTCCCGGGCCGTGGACGGCTGCCCGGCACCGGCTGCCCGTTCCAGGACAGAGTTCACCCGGCCCATGAAATCCTTCATCAGCTCGGTCCGTGACGGATAGTAAGCGTAGAAAGTGACCCGGGTAGTACCGGCCGCCACAGCAATTTCATCGATGGTGGTGGCGGCGTATCCCTTGGCGGTGAAAAGCTCCAGGGCGCACTCGACAATCCTGTCCCGCGTCAGTTGTTTTTGGGCCTCACGCAGCGACGACATGCTGTTTACAGTAGCAGTCAGTCAGGTGCGGACAGGCACCGGCGGGCTGAGCACGCCGGGTCCCTGGCTGGCCAGACGGCGCAGCTTGGGAACCGGAATGCGGTAGTTCACCGACACTGCGGTCCCTGCCCCGTCCGGGCTGCCCCACCACATCAGCCGCGAGTCCTCGTTTGGCCCGTCCGACGAGGAGCCGGGCGCACCCTGAACGGGCGTAAATCCGACTGCCTTGAGCGACAGGCCGAATGCTTCGGTCCAAAAGTACGGCTGGAAAGCCAGTTCGGGTGCCTCCTGCCCGTGCAGCAGTCCGGCGGCGGCAACCTTGGCCTGGTCAATGGCGCTGGTCCACAGCGGCACCCGGGCCACTCCCCTGCCGGTGGGGAAACAGGCTACGTCCCCGGCAGCGACAATGTCCGGCCGCACCCGGCCGCGGGAGTCCGCCTGCAGTGTCCCGCCGGTCAGCAGCCCGGACCCGGCCAGCCACTCCGTGTTGGGGATATCGCCGGCAGCCGTCACCACCAGATCTGCTTCCAGGCGGCTTCCGTCCGCCAGCAGAACCGTGGTACCGGCGTCGGAGCGCTCGAGCTGCGCCCTGCCGCCGCCGCTGATGATCCTCAGCCCCTGCCGGGTGGCCGCCGTGGCGAAAATGTCCGCCAGGTAACCGCCCAGCTGCCGGGACAGCGGCGGGCCGTCGGAAACCAGGGTCACCCGGCAGCCGGATTTCAGACATCCTGAAGCGACTTCCATTCCCAGCGGGCCGCCACCCACGACAACCACCGAAGGCCCGGCAGCGGCCAGCCGCTTCAGGCGGAGAGCGTCCTCAAAGGTCCGCAGTGTGACTTCGTGCCCCGCGCCGCCGTCGTCCGCTGCCGGGCCAAGCCGGCGCGCCCGGGAACCGGAGGCGATCACCAGTCCGTCGTACGGCAGCTCCCCTCCCGAGTCCAGCCGGACCACTCGCGCCCGGGGATCGAGCCCGGCAGCGGATTCCCCGAGCATCTCGGTGGCACCGTGCGTCGGCGCGGGCAGTTCATGCGCGGAGAGGTCTTCCCCGCCGTGCAGCAGTGCCTTCGAGAGCGCCGGGCGGCTGTAGGGCCGGTGGGTTTCGGCCCCTACTACGGTCAGTTCCCCGTCAAACCCGCCGGCACGCAGGGCATCGCAGGCCGTCAGGCCCGCAATCCCGTTACCCACCACCACTATGCGCTGGTGTGTCATGCGCTCAGCCGCAGAGCTGCCACGGGGCAGATCCGCACGGCGGCGTTCGCCGCCGAAGCGTCCGCCGGATCCACTTCCGCAACATCGATCACCAGCTCGCCGTCGTCATCGAGGTGCATCAGTTCCGGGGCCGCCTCCTCGCACAACCCGTGGCCCTCGCACCGCGGCCGGTCCAGTTCTATCCTCATGCTGCCTCCACCTTCGTTACCTGCAGTTCATCAATGCTCCGCGTGATGTTGCCAGGGACGCGGATTTCCTCCCCTGCTGTCCAGGACTTCATGTGCCGTGCCAGAGCACCGACAATGGCGTGGCCTTCCAGCTTCGCCAGCCCCTGTCCGGCGCAGCCGTGGGGGCCGTAGCCGAAGGAGAGGTGGTCCACGGGATTGCGGGTGACATCGAACAGGTCCGGGTCCGCGTACTGCCGGGGGTCGCGGTTTCCCGCGCCGAAGAGGATGCCCACCTGCGACCCGGCCGGAACGGTCGCGGAGCCTATCTCCACGTCCGCGGTGACGCGGCGCCCCCACACATGGATGGGTGCCCAGTACCGCAGCACCTCGGCGAAGGCGGACGGCACCAGCGAGGGGTCCTCCCGGATGAGGTCCAGCTGCCCGGGATGCCGGCCAAAGAGCGCCACCGCATTGCCAATCGAGGCGATGGTGGTGTCCACGCCGGCCCCGAGGTACTGGTGGATGATGTTTCCGGCGTAGCCCGCCGGAATCTCGCCCCGGGCTTCGGCGTCGAAGATCCCGCGCCCAATCGAGCCGGGAAGCAGATCCCCGGCAGTGACGGATGAGCACCACTCGTACAGTTCCCCGGCAATCGGGAAGCTTTCCCGGGTGCGCTGGTTCAGCGGTCCGATCACCTGCATGGCCGCCTGTCCCCAGCGCAGCATGTTCTCCTTCACCGCACCGTCGAAGCCGATCAGGTCCGCCACAATTTCCAGGGGAAAGGCACGGGCCAGCGAATCAATGGCGTCGAAACCGCCGCCGGCTGCCAACCCGGCAACCAGTCTGTCTGCTTTCTCCTCAATGACCACCTTGAGCCCGCGCAGCGCCCGCGGCGTCAGGTTCGCGGAGAGCGTGGCCCTCAGCTGGGTATGCAGCGGTGCGTCCGACGCCAGGGAGGTGCCTGCCAGTGCCTCGTTGACCATCGGGTTGAACCCGATGGAGGTGGAGGAGAAGGTTTCGGGATCACCCAGCGCATCCCGGATGGTTTCGTACCGGGTCAGCACATACACATCGTTCCGCGGAAGGTACACCGCCGGGGCGAGCTCACGCAGTTCGGCGTACACGGGATACGGATCGGCCAGGACGGCGTCGTCCCAGAGGTCAACGTCGGAAACGGCGGGTGCGTTCATGGGCACCTTTGTGCTGCTCATGGTGAAACTCCTTTGTTTCGAGGGACAGGGGCAAGGGCTGCGAAGACAACTGCAAACAGTCTGGACGGAAGTTTTACAGTGTGTCAAGCATCACATATAAACCTGACGTTCTGATGTCTTACTTGACACGGTGTAAAGGAATCTGTGATGCTACCCACACATCAACAACGGGTGTGAGCAGCGCCATATGCGCCTCGCACCCACCCGAGCTTCAAAGGAGAGGCAAGTGAGCCACTTCGCCGGCGGCGACGCCGCAAGTACTTCCCCGGGCGCCGTCGGACAGCAGAGCCGCAGCGCCACCGTCAATACCGTGCTGGGCCCCGTTCCCGCCGATCAGCTGGGCCCAGTGGCAGTGCATGAGGCCCTCCTTTCAGTGCTTCCCGGTGCGGAGTATGCCCCCGACATCTCCATGGACCGGGCAGAGATCTTCGAGACCCTGGCAGCTAAGCTGACCGAGTTCCACCGGCACGGCGGACGCACCGTCGTGGACAGCACCGGCATGTTCCACGGCCGGGACCTTCCCCTGTATGAAGCCCTTTCCCGCTCCACCGGCGTGCACATTGTCGCCTCCACGGGCATGGGGCCCGAAGAGATGCTGGGCGGCTACTTCCTGACCCCGCAGACCAACCCGCCTACCCCGTGGCCGGCCGACAAGTTTGCCGACCTTTTCACCAGGGAAGCCATCGACGGCATGGTGATCCCCCGCCTCGAACGCCGGGCAGCTGCCGGCCTGGTGGCAACGGCTGCGGACCGCGCCGGCATGACGCCAACGGAGGAGAGCCTGTTCCGCGGCGCGGCCCGCACCGCGCAGGCAGCAGGCATTCCGGTATCCATCCGCTTCGGCGCCGACGCACTGCATGACCTTGATGTTGTCCTCGAGGAGGGACTGGCGGCGGACAGGGTGCTTGTTGGCGGACTGGACCGCCGTGACGCCGTGGAGGCAGGAGCACCCTTGGAGGTGGCCCGCCGCGGAGCCTACGTGGTCCTTGACCGGGTGGGCACGAACGGGGAGGACGCATATGTGGACGACAGCCGGCGGGCCGGCCTGGTTCAGGAGCTGGTGAACGCCGGGTACGCCGCACAGATCCTGCTCTCCGGCGGTTCCGTGGGCGTGGCCAAGGGCCACCCCGGCTATGACCTGCCGTTCAGCTACGTCCTGTCCACCTTCGTTCCGTTCCTGCACTCACAGGGACTCGGAGAGGAAGTCACCCGGCAATTCCTGGTCGATAACCCCCGCGCCCTGCTTTCCGTGCGCGGCGCCGTGCCTGCCCCGGCAGCGGCCGGCGTCTGAACAATCAAAAACTTATCTATTTTCTGAGGTGTTGGTGTTGGCAAAAGTAAACACTGTATTGGGTACCATTCCGGCCGAAGAGCTCGGCATCGTAGCCGTGCACGAACATATCGGCTACGGCATGCCCGGCAGCGAACTGGACGAAAAGTGGTGGAAGACGCCGGAAGAGCGGTACGCCGAAACGGTGCCGAAGCTGCGGCAGTTCCATGAGTACGGGGGCGGAACCATCGTGGACGCCACGGGCATCTGCAACGGCCGCGATGTGGACTATTACAAGTCCCTGTCCAAAAAGACCGGCGTGCACATTGTGGCGTGCACCGGATTTGTGGGCGGAGACACCGCTCTGCCGCACTTTGCCCGCGCAAGCGTGGCCTACCTGGCCTCGGTCTTTGTCCACGAAATCACGGTGGGCATCGGGGACACCGGAAGCAGGGCCGGCGTCATCAAGGTCGGGGTGAGCCGCGGCGGCCGGATGACCGAGCTCGACAAGCGCATCTACCGTGCCGCAGCCCGGGCCTCCGTAGCCACCGGCGTTCCGATCCTGACCCACCTCGCCATCGATCCGGCACCCGCCATCCGGATCTTCAATGAGGAAGGCCTGCCGCTGGACCGGGTGCTGTTCGGCCATGCAGATGACGGCCTGAACGCCGAAAACACTCCGAGCGAATGGATCATGAGCCAGGGTGGCCGCATTGGCTTCGATACCTTCGGCTACGAGACCGAACTGCCCGATCCGCCGTTCTGGGCCCGGCCGCGCAAGGAACGCCTGGACCATTTCCTTGACCTGATCGCAAAGGGACACCTGAACCGGCTGCTGGCGTCCGCGGACGCCAACTGCAGCCCGCTTGGCTGGCCCGGGGTCAAGGGACACACGGTCAACTACATCTTCGAGGACCTGATGCCGGACCTGCGCAATGCCGGTGTCGACGAGGCAGACATCAAGACCCTCTTTGTCGATAACCCCGCAGAATTCCTCTCCATCTCCGCCTGACCATTCCCGAAACGCCCTACACACTGCCCGGCGCAGCGACGCTCCGGACAGGGAAAGCGATACCCATGGAAATCTCTGAATTCAAAGATCTGCACATCGCCATTGTCGGCGGAGGATACGGCGGCGCCGCGGCGGCCATCGCGCTGAAGAGCATTGGCGCCGAAAACGTCCACGTTTATGAGCAGGCTCCGGCCTTCGGACAGGTGGGCGCAGGCATCGGCCTGCGCCCGACCACGGTGGAACTGTTCCGCCAGTGGGGCATTTTCGACCGGATTGCGGCGGTCAGCGCACCCAGCGACCACCTACGGATCCTGTCCGACGACGGCGCCCACCTCCTGGCACGCGAGGAATGGCCGATGCTGCACGGCTACGCCCAGACCAACCACACCCGCATCATCCACCGCGGCGACTTCATCGAGGCTCTCTTCGGTGCGCTGCCGGAGCAGATGGTCCACACCGATCACAAGCTCACCTCCATCACGGACAACGGCGCGCAGTCCACCCTCACGTTCGAAAACGGCCGCACGGTAACCGCCGATCTGGTGATCGCGGCGGACGGCATTCGCTCCCTGGTCCGCCAGCAGCTGTTCAGTGCGAAGCCGCCGGTCTTCGCCGGCGAGCATGCCTACCGCACCGTTATTTCCATCGACGACGCGTTTGGCCTGGTCACGGACGACAACCCCCGCTTCTACGTGGCCCGGAACGGCACCGTGGCGTACACCCTGCCGCTGCGGCACCGCAACGAGGTGTCCTACGACATCACCACACGCTCCGACGACGATTCCTGGGCACCGGTGATCACCAACGAATCGCTCGTCGCCGTCCTGGAAGGCTTCGACCAGCGCGTCATCGACGTTGCACGCACCCTGGACATCACCAAGGTGACCAGCCGTTCGGTCTACGACATCGACCCGGTGGACGTCTGGCACAGCGAGTCGGTCACCCTGCTCGGGGATTCGGCACACGCCATGCTGCACCACCAGGGCCAGGGCGCCAACTCAGCCATCCAGGACGCCGGCGCCCTCGCGGACGCCCTGCTGGCTGCGGACTCGATCCCCGCCGCCCTCGAACAGTTCCAGGCCGTACGCAAGCCCGTCACGGATGAACTGCAGCGGTTGTCCCGGCTGGGCTGGACCCCGGAGTCCGCGGAAACAGCCTTCCCGGAACAGACACCGGCGCGCTGAGCCAGCCTGTCCCCCGCACTTTCAAGCACCAAGGAAACAACATGACGATACATCCGGAAATCGCCAAAATCCTGGCCACTATCCCCGCCCCCGACGGCTCGCCGCTGGATCCGGCTGCCATGCGCGCCGGCGAGGCGGCGCAGGTTCCCCCTCCGGCGGACCGGCTGCCGCTGCACGCCGTTGAGGATCGCACCGCAGCAACGCCCGCCGGGGACGTGCCGGTACGGATCTACACACCCGTGGACGCTGACAGCTACGGCCTGCTGGTGTACCTGCACGGTGGCGCGTTCTTCCTCGGCAGCCTCGACACCCACGATCACGTCGCGCGTTCCCTGGCCAAGGAAACGGGCTTTAAGGTGATCTCCGTCGGATACCGGCTGGCACCCGAGGCAGCGTTCCCCGCCGGACTCCGGGACAGCTACGCCGTCCTCCGCTGGGCGGCGGACAACGGTGCCGAGCTGGGCTGGGACGGACGGAGCCTCGCGGTGGCCGGGGACAGTTCCGGCGGCAACTTCGCCGCTGCCCTCACGGCCATGGCGAAGGACGACGGCTGGCAGGGCATCACCCATCAGGTCCTGTTTTACCCGTCCCTGGATTTGGACTTCGATGTGGACCGCTACGCCTCGATGCGGGAAAACGCCGAAGGTTACGGGCTGGAGACTGCGGGCCTGGCACCCTTCAACGCGTTCTACCTCGAGAACGGTGCGGACCCGGCGGATCCCCTCGTCTCCCCCATCAAGCGCGGTGACCTCTCCGGCCTTCCGCCGGCCCTGATCATCACTGCCGAGCATGATCCCCTGCGCGACGAGGGTGAACTCTATGCAAAGCGCCTGGCGGAGGCCGGGGTCCCCGTGCAGCTGCACCGCTACGCCGGCGCGAACCACGGTTTCGTGGCCAACTTCTCCTGGCTGCCGGAGTTTTATGCGGCTTTCAGGGAGACGGCGCAGTTCCTCACCGGTAACGAGCAGCCGTGAATCCGATCAACGTCCGGGAGTTCATCGCCGGGACACCCTTCAACCGGTTCCACGCCGGCATGCTGTTCTGGTCCTGCTTCATCATCACCTTCGACATGTATGACCTGGTGGTCTACGGGTCGGTGCTGCCGGTCCTGATGGAGGAATGGTCGCTGGGACCGGTGGCAGCCGGCGCGATTGGCAGCTACGGCATCTTCGGCATGATGGTGGGTGCCATCCTCTTCGGGATACTGGCTGACCGGCTGGGCCGGACGAGGGTCCTCACGCTCAGCGTTGTCCTCTTCTCCGTGGCCAGCGCCCTGTGCGGCTTCGCGCCGAACCCGGAGGTCTTCTCCGTGCTGCGCTTCATCGGCGGCCTGGGCATCGGCGGCATCCTGCCCTGCCTTATTGCCATGCTGACCGATTATGCGCCCCGGAACCGGGCGAACACCCTGGTGGCCGTGGTGATGTGCTTCTTCTCGGTGGGCGGCATCCTGGCAGCCTTCGTGTCCATGCTGGCGCTTCCGGTGTTCGGCTGGCAGAGCGTTTACTGGGTGGCTGCGCTGCCCCTGCTCTTCCTGCCGCTGATGACCAGGTACTTCCTGGACTCCCCGGCAAGCCTGCTGGAACAGGGGAAAACGGCTGAACTGCGATCCGCCCTCGGCAAGGTGAACCCGACGGCCGTTCCGGCCCTGGACGCCACGTTCACGGTCAGCCAGGCAAAGGAACCGGGCAGTCCGGTGACGGCGCTGTTCAGGAACCGCCGGGCGCTGGGGACGCTGATGATCTGGGTGGCCTTCTTTATGTGCCTGCTGATGATCAACGGGCTGACCACCTGGCTGCCGAAACTGATGGTGGAAGCCGGCTACGCCCTGAACTCGAGCCTGACGTTTATGGTTGTCCTGAACGTGGGTGCCATTATCGGCACGCTGGTTCTGGGCAAGCTCTCGGACAAGTGGCGCGTCAAACGCGTACTGGTACCCATGTTTGTGGTTTCCGCGGTCTCCCTGACACTGCTCGGTTTCGGCAGCAACATGGCCGTGCTGCTGCTCCTGGTGGCAGTGACCGGGGCCTGCACCATGGGGGCGCAGAACATCTCCTACTCCTTCGTGGCGCAGTACTATCCCTCCTCCATCCGTTCAACGGCCATCGGTCTGGCGTCCGGAGTGGGACGCATGGGCGCCATCCTGGGTCCGACCTTCGGCGGTGTGCTCCTGACCCTAAGCCTGCCGGTGGAAATGAACTTCCTCTTCTTCGCCATCCCGGGACTGATCGCCGCACTGGCGTTCTTCTTCGTCCCGCTGGGCAGGAAGGGGACGCCAAAGGACGCACTCCAGGGCGCGGATGCCGGATCCCCCGTGGCCGAACCCCGCTGAGCACGGCAGCATCCCTGCAGGCAACAACGACGGCGGCCCGCCTCCTTTCGGAGACGGGCCGCCGTCGTCGTCTGCGCGCTGTCTGCCTCCCGCCCCGCAGACAGCCTGCGGCTACGAACCGGAATGCAGCCGCCGGTAGCCGTCCAGGGTGGTGAAGAAGGGCGAGGGTTCCAAGGTGGGGTTCCCCGTGTAGCCAAGCTCCCGCGCCACCGGCTCAAACGGCGAGTAAACGGAGTCCGTCTCCCACAGCCCGTCCTGCAGGCATCGGGCCGCTGCGCCTGCAATCCGTGCCTCGATGTCCAGGCTCTCCTGTAGTGCCTCCCGTGCCTGTCCGGCGTCGAGTTCCACCCCGTAGGGCTCACCGTCGGAACGCCGGTACGGATGGCCCAGGTACAGGTGGCCGGGCCGGACCTCATCAAGAAGGTACCGGAGGCTGGCCCGGTAAGCCGCCGGGTCCTCGTACCCCGGAAAACCGTTGGCTGCGCCATGGACCTGAACGGCGTCGCCGACAAAAACGTCGTTCTGACCATCCACCACGTAGGCGACCGAGCCTGCGGTATGCCCCGGCACGGAATGCACCGAAACGGAGACGCCGCCGCCCAGCGAAAGCCGCTCGCCGCCACGCACCAGCATGGTCGGCTCCAGCTCCCCCGATATGACGGCCCGGGCGGTCTTCGTCTGTTCGGCCACACCTTCGGGATCCTTCAGGTACTGCTGGCGGACGTCGACATACTGGTCGAGGTGGCGGTCCCGCGAGCGGAGCAGGGGTGCATCCGCCTCATGAATCACCACCTGGGCACGCCGGCCCGTCAGCTCCCAGAGCGCGCGTGCCCCGCCCAAATGGTCAATATGTCCGTGGGTCAGCAGGATCCAGCGCACATCCCTGATGCTCCTGCCCAGTGCCTCCAGCGCCGGCACCATGCCGTCTGCGGGCGACGAGGAGATGCCCGTGTCCACGATGGCTGGTTCGGGGGCATCGATGAAGAAGCTGTAGAGGCCAAACCGGCCCCACGGCGACTCCAAAGGATGGATCTTCACGTCCTGCGTCATTCTCTGCTCCTCAGCTGCACCGGACACCGGCTACTGGATGATTGTGGCACCGCGCGGGGCGGCACCGGGGCGGCAGGGACCACTGTGGTCTTGCACACAAAAAGTTTATTATAATAATATGTTGTTGTCACCCGCTGATTGCCTGCCACTGGCCATCAGCCGTCCCTAAGGAGCTACATCTGCATGGCTGAATTCTCGACGTGGAATGCCGGTGGCGAGACCATCTCCATTCGCAAGGATCTCCGCGCCCCCATGCGCGACGGCGTTGAACTGGCGCTGGACGTGTACCACGGCACCGAAGACAAACCGCGGCCGGCCCTGGTTGCGCTGAGCCCCTACGGCAAGGAACTGCAGGCCCTCGCGCTCACCATGCCGCCGCAGCGCCGCCCAAGCCCCATGTGGGACGGCTGCATCGAGGCCGGTGACATAGCCCGCATAGTCCGCGAGGACTATGCCCATGTGATCGGAGACCTGCGCGGCTCCGGGGACTCCGGGGGTGAGCACATCGGTAACTACAACGCTGGCGGCGTTTCCCTGGGCCAGGACGCGTACGACTTTATTGAATGGGTCGCCGAGCAGCCCTGGTGCGACGGCAACGTCGGAATGGTGGGCATCTCCTACTTCGGTTCCATGCAGGTCCTGGCCGCGGCCGAACGCCCGCCGCATTTGAAGGCCATCTTCGTTTCCGGCGGCCACTATGACTTCTATGAGACCACCTACCACGGCGGCGTGATGTGGTTTATGCCGCGGGCCGCACGCGAAGGCCGCGGCGGAGACTCCGGCTGGGCGTTCACGGACCGCACAAAGTCCCGCATGCTGGAGCGCTACTCCCCCGAGGAACTGAAAAAGCTGGTGGCCGAGCGGCTCCGGGATCCGGATGTCGCGGCCTGGCCCAACCTGGTGCACACCCTGAACTATCCCAAGCACCACGAGGCCTGGTTCGACATCGTAATGAACGAGCTCGACGGCGAATGGTACGAGGAGCGCAACCCCATCACGCTGGCCCCGAACATCGATATTCCGGTGTACCTGCAGATCGACCAGGGCCGCGGCTGGACCATGGACGGCACCATTGAGCTTTTCGACGCGCTCAAGGGACCGAAGAAACTCGATATCGGTTCCTACCCGCCCATGCAGTCACGCCCCTTTATCGAGGAACACGAGAAGATGTTCCGATGGTATGACTACTGGATCAAGGGCATCGAGAACGGGGTCATGGACGAACCCGCGGTCAGTGTGTTTGTGGAGGGCAGCAGGAAACAGGTCACCGGCAGCGCCTGGCCGCCCAAGCCGGTGGACTACCGCCCCCTCTACCTGCGCCCGCGCCGCAAACTGTCGCCGGAGCCCGAACCCATGGGCACGGAGTACGCAGCCCCGGACGGCTTCTACCAGGCCCCGTTGACGGTGACTGACAAGGTGGAAATCCTCAGCTGGAGCACTGACGCGTTTGAGCAGGATACGGAACTGATGGGATCCGGCGCAGCGCACATCTTTGCAGAGATTGACCAGCCGGACACCAACTTCATCCTGCGGCTGTGGGACAGCGCCCCGAACGGCACACGCCAGCTGATCACCACCGGCTACCTGAAGGCATCGCACCGGGAACTCGACGCGGACCGGACCACCGAGGGCAACCCCTACCACCCGCATACCCGTGCAGTGCCGGTGGAACCGGGCGTGGTCGAGGAGTACGTGATCCGCCTCTATCCGTTTGCCGCCACCTTCCGGCCGGGCCACCGGCTGGTCGTGGAACTGTCCAATGACGAACCGCTGGCGGACGAGCATAATGCCCTGCTGCCGCCGGACGCGTTCCATCTTCCGGTAGGCCGCCCGGTGACGCACAAGATCTATCGCGACGCCGCGCACCCGTCCCGGCTGGTACTGCCGTTCACCACCGGCGAGGCGTCTCAGGGCTAACCGCCTACACAACAGCAGAGGGCGGGCACCGGATCCGGCGCCCGCCCTCTGCTATTTGTACTGTTGCCGGCTAGGAAGCCATGGCCGGGATCTTCATCCCGTGCTTGGTGACCAGCAGCTCACGGGTGGCCTTCACCTGCTGCTTGGCTTCGGCATCGTCCCAGCCGAGCTGCGGAGCCAGCAGGTCCGCCATCTCGGTGAGCATATCCTCGGACACCAGGCCACGGAAGGCCAGCGAGGTGCGGCGGATCAGGACGTCGGACAGGCGGGTGATCTGCTCGTGCTCCACCATGTACTCGAGCTCGCGGGTGCTCAGCTCGGGGGTGGACGCCAGCAGCTGGTCTCCGCCCTGGGCCAGGAATTCCATCACGTCAGTGGCACGGGTGCCGTAGCGGGTCAGCAGGACGCGGACACGGTCACGGTCGGCTACCTCGTTGGCGGTCCGGTTCACCCACAGGCGCTCTTCGGCCTCGGTGCGCGGGAAGTCCTTGCCGCCGCCAATCTGGAGTTCGGCGGTAGCTGTCTTGCGCGGCATGCCGAGGGCCGTCATGGCCGCCGTGGCGAGGTTTTCGGACAGCGCACGGAACGTGGTCCACTTGCCGCCCACCAGGGACAGCGTGGTGACGTTCCGGCCGCCGCGGTTGTCCATGCGCTTTTCGATGCGGTAGTCGCGGGACACGAAGCCGGGCTGCGTGTCGTCGTGCTTGGGCAGCGGGCGGACGCCGGAGAAGGTGTAGACAATGTGGTCGCGGCGCACGTCAACACTCGGGAAGACGTGGGCAATGAGCTCGAAGAAGTACTCGACTTCCTCGTCGGTGCAGACCGAGTCCTCGCGGATGTCGGCGTCAATGTCCGTAGTGCCCACCAGGACGCGGTCACCCATCGGGTAGATCAGGACAATGCGGCCGTCGGTGTGCTCAAAGAACATTTCCCGGCCGTTGCATGCTTCCAGCAGTTCCGGGTGGTCCAGAACAATGTGCGAACCCTTGGTGCCGCCCATGAAGGAGGTGCGCTTGCCGAAGGAGTCGTTGGTCTCGTCGACCCAGGCGCCCGTGGCGTTGATGACCACATCGGCGTCGAAGGTGAATTCCTCACCGGTGAGTTCATCGCGCAGCAGCGTGCCGGCGTCGGTGGTGCCCACGGCGCTGACGTAGTTGCTGGCACGGGACTGCGGGTTGGCCTCGAGGCCGTCACGCAGCACGTCCAGGGTCAGGCGCTCGGGGTTGTGTACCGAGGCGTCAAAGTAGGTGGCCGTGTACTTGACGTCCGGGCGCAGCAGGGGAAGTTCCTGCAGGGACTTCTTTTTGCCCACGAAGTTGTGCTTGGGGGCCACGCGGCCGCCGCGGGAGAAGAAGTCGTACATCAGCAGGCCGGCCTTGATCAGCACGGCACCGCGCTCGGTGTGCTTGCCCTGCTTGTGCGTCAGGAAACGCAGCGGCGCGGCGGTGATACCCGAGAATGTGGTGGTGATGGGGATGGTGGTCTGCAGCGGCTTGACGTAGTGCGGGGCCAGGCGCAGCAGCGCGTTGCGCTCGACGACGGACTCGTGCACCAGGCGGAACTCGCCGTTCTCCAGGTAGCGGATGCCGCCGTGGATCATGTGCGAGGAGGCGCCGGAGGCACCCTGGCAGTAGTCGCCGCGCTCAACGAGGGCAACGTCCACACCCTGCAGCGAGAGATCGCGGAAGGTGCCTACACCGTTAATGCCGCCGCCGACAATAAGCACCGAGGCCCGGGGACGGTCCTTCAGCTGCTGTACAACCGGACGGGTCCGGACTGCGGCGGTCTTGTCTGTACTACTGGGGTTCACGGAATTGTCCACGATATCTCCAAACGCTTCTGTGGCGGCTTTGCCATATCCCACAATGTTCAGAGTCCGCGGCCCGCCGCATCGAACCAATGCACAAACGTGCACCCTGCGATAATGGATTTATGGAAAACCTAGCGGTGTCGGTGGTCAGCAAGTGAACGTTGGTCTCACCATCCCTCCACGGGAGGCTAATGGCGGTGTTCCCGCCACGGAGAAGGAGGGCAGGGACCGGGACGCCCTGCGGGCCGCCCAAATGTATTACCTGCAGAACCTGACCATGGAGGCGATCGCCCGCGAACTGCGGGTTTCGCGCTCCACGGTGTCCCGTCTGCTGGCCCACGCCAGGAGCACGGGGCTGGTGCGGATTGAGATCCGCAGCCCCTCGGACCGGGCGCCGGCGCTCGAACGGCAGATCAGCTCCCGCTTCGGCGTCCAGGCGCACGTGGTTCCGGTGGCCGAGACCGTTTCCGCGGCGCAGGCATTGCAGCGGGTAGCCGTGCAGGCAGCGCACCTGATCAGCCCGCTCATCGATTCGGATGCGATTGTGGGCGTGGCCTGGGGCTCAACCCTCACGGCCGTGAGCCAGCATCTGCCGGTCAAGAGCACGCATGACAGCACTATTGTGCAGATGAACGGTGCGGGGAACTTCCGCACCTCGGGCATCACCTACGCCAGTGAAATCCTGCAGCGCTTCGGCCACGCATATGGTGCGCGGGTGGTGCAGTTCCCTGTCCCCGCGTTTTTCGATCATGCCGAAACGAAGGACGCCATGTGGCGTGAGCGGCCGGTGAAGCGTGTGCTGGACCTGCAGGCCCGGATGAATACGGCCATCTTCGGTGTCGGTTCCATGGAAGCAGGCGTGCCCAGCCACGTGTACAACGGGTCCTATCTGGATGACGAGGACCTCAATGACCTGATGGCCGAAGGCGTGGTGGGTGACGTTGCCACCATGTTCTACCGGGCGGACGGCACCTGGGACGGCATCCGGCTCAACAGCCGCAGCACCGGCCCCGATCTTTCGACCCTCCGCCAAGTGCCGCGGCGGATCTGCGTGGTGGCCGGCGAAACCAAGACCACCAGCCTGCTGGGCGCGTTGCATGCAGGGCTGGTGACGGACCTGATCCTGGATGAAAACTCCGCGCGGCGGCTGGCATCCTCCTAGGTCCGGCGGTGGTCGGAGAAGGAAAGGCAGGACCCATGGAAAGAGATCCCCAGACCGCCCGGCGGCTGCGGGAGCTGCAGACCGGGGCGGACCCCGGCGCGATCCTCGCCTTCTTTGATGCCCTGCCACCGGTTACGGTAGCCGAAATGTCCGGATCGTGGCGGGGTGCCGGTATTCCCACGGGCCACCCCCTCGACGGCCTGCTGGAACCGCTGGGCTGGCACGGAAAACGCTTTGACGGGCCGGAGGACGTTTTCCCGCTGGTCTTCTCCTCCGCCGTCGGCCTCTTTGCCGTGAATCCGGCCCCGGTTCCGCTCCGGGCCGTCCTGCGGCTGTCACCTGCGCTGCGCCGCTCCGGCCTGTTACACCGCATCCGGCCGCTGTTGCGGCTGCTCCGGACCCGGAACGCCGGGGCCCGTCTACGAATGACCGAGTACCGCGGCGTGTCGTCGGCCACCATGATTTATGATTCCCTGCCGGCCAATGATGTCTTCCGACGGGTGGACGCAAACACTGTCCTGGGGTGCATGGACCTGCGCGGCACCCGGGCGCCGTACTTTTTCGTGCTGCGGCGCGGGTAGGGACTCAGGAATCCAGCATGGCAACAGACCGGTTCCACAGCCCCAGCGCCAGTGCGGCGTCCCCGGCCTGCTTGTTGGGCCGGGCCACCTTGCAGCGCTCAAAGTACTTTCCGGTGGGGTAATCCTCCCCCGGTGTACCGCGTGCCAGGAACAGCAGGGTCCGGGCACCCTTTTCCGGGGTCGGCAGCAGCCGGCGCACCAGCGGCGCCTGGTAGAGGGAGCGCATGGCCGACCCTTCCGCGCTGGAGAAGCTGGAGCCGATGACGCCGGGGTGGAAGGCGGTGGAGGTAGCCCCGTGGGACCGGTAGCGCCGGTCGAATTCCTCGGTGAAAAGGATCTGCTCCAGCTTGCTGTCGCCGTAGGCCTTACGGGGGTTGTAGTCCTTCTCTTCCTCCAGGTCGTCAAGGTCCACGTGGCCGAAGTAGCGGTTGGCGACGCTGGAGGTATTGATGACCGTGCCCTTGGACCGGATCAGCCGGTCAGTCAGGAGCCGGGTGAGCAGGAACGGGGCCAGGTAATTCACCTGGAACGTCATTTCGTGCCCGTCATCCGTGACCTGGCGTTCCTTGCCGAAGATCGCACCTGCGTTGTTGGCCAGGACATCTATCTGCTCGTACCGCTGCAGCAGTTCCGAGGCCAGGTTCCGCACGCTGTTGAGGTCCGCGAAGTCGGCAAGGAAGTACTCCCCTCCGGTCTGCTCCGCCACGGCCGCCGTCTTTTCCCTTGACCGGCCGACCACCACTACGTGCTGCTGTTCCCTGGCCAGCGCTTTGGCGGCGGCAGCACCGATGCCGTCGCTTGCGCCGGTGATCACAATGGTTTTTCGACTCACGCACGCCTGCTTTCGGTGGGCCCTGCCGGGATCCTGGATGTTGGTTCCACCATAGCCCCCCGGGGTCCGGCTCCGCCCGGGGCTGCGCCCTGTGCGCCGCACCGGCTGCCCGCTATTGCCCGGCTATCTCCCGCAGCGCGCGGACGTGGCTGTCAAAGGCATCCGCACCTGTGGGGGTAAGGCCCACCCAGGTCAGGCGCCGGGAGTCCCCGCGGTTCACGGATGCCTGTTTGACCAGCCGGACATACCCTGCATCGGCCAAAAGTTTCAGGTGCTTGGACAACGCCGCATCCGCCACGCCGAGGGTGTCGCGCAGGACGGCGAAGTCCAGCTGCTCAACCGGCCTGAGCAGTCCGCAGATCCGGAGCCGGACGGGCGCATGGATCAGGTCATTGAACTGCGCGTCAGGCACGGCGGAGCTCGTCCAGGCCGCTTCGGTAGGCGACGCCGGAAAGCCACGTTGCCAGCACAAACGCCGCCAGGCTTGTGAGCCCCACTGCCCACACGATGCCGAGGGAAACCAAGGCCAGCGAGATGGAGAACAGCACCAGGCTTCCCGCCAGGATGCCGGCTACGGCCACCATGGCCCGGCGCCCCATCCGGCGGAACTTCACTCCGGTCTCGCGCTGGATCAGGTAAGTGATGATCAGCACCGCCACCAGCGCCAGCCAGGCGGAACCGGACGGCTCATAGTCCGCTCCCGGACTGGCCGCCGCCGCAGCGGCCACGTACCACGCAGCCACGCCGCCGTACCCTGCAAGCAACACCCTCGGCACCCGGACGGCACCGGCCAGGGTGCTGCGGTCAGCGTTCAGCATCCGGAGTCCGGCCGCGGCCTCTTCGGCGCGCTTATCAAAGTCATTTTCCATAACGGCAAGTGTCTATCTTATTTTCCATTATGGCAAGTGACTTTTTCCGGGGCACTCCTGCATCCGCCGGAGCTTTTCCGGGTTGCGGACGGCGAATACCGACTGCACTTTTCCGCCCGCCGAAAATTCCAGCTGGAACACCGTGGTCACGGCGCCCTCCTCACAGAACGCGACGGCGGGCAGGCCGTTGAGTTCCATGAAGAAGGGCACCGCCCCGTCGCCGTACTTGTCCGCCAGCCCCAGCATCAGCCGTGCCACCTTCTCCGGGCCGTGGACGGGGCGCAGTGCAGCACTCGCCTTGCCGCCGCCGTCGGATACCAGCACCACTCCCGGCGCCAGCAGATCAACCAGCGACTGGACCTGCCCGGTCATGGCGGCCCGAAGGAAACGTTCCACCGCTGCACGGTGTTCACCGGTATCCGCACCGGCCCGTGGTGTGCCGGACCGCACCCGGGAACGTGCGCGGTGCAGCATCTGCCGCACCGCGGGTTGACCGGCATCAAGGACGGCGGCAATCTCCGCATAGCCGAAGTCGAATACCTCATGCAGCAGAAAGGCAACCCGTTCCGGCCCCGTGAGGGTCTGCAGCAGCACCAGCATCGCAGTGGACACTTCCCCCGCCGTCAGCACAGCCGCCTCGGGGTCCGCAGGGTGCGCGTCCTCACCGGTGGGCAGCGGCTCCGGCAGCCATTCGCCGGGATAGTCCTCACGCCGCCGGCCGGAAGCCCGGAGAACATTCAGTGCCTGCCGGGACGCGATCCGTGCCAGGTAGGCGCGCGGATCGGCCACGGGAGCCTGCACTTCCCGCCAGCGAAGGTAGGTTTCCTGCACCACGTCCTCGGCGTCTGCCACGCTTCCCAGTACGTCATAGGCAATGGTGAACACCAGCCTGCGGTGTGCCAGGAACTGGGCATCACGGTCCGGGCTGGCGCTCACTCCATGAGGTGAACGGACCGCGCCGCCGGCGTCGTCGTTGGCACCTTCGGTCCCGTCGGCCATGTATATGCCCCACTTCGTTTGGCTTCGCCGCGGATCCACCGCAGCGTCATGCGGCAGATGATTTCCTTCTGCACTGCCGCCGTCCTGCCGTGCAGGTGCAGCCGGGCAGGCGAATCGTCGGCAGCAAGGAACTGGACCACCGCGTCGCTGCGGCCCAGACTAATGCACACCCCTCGGAATCCGCTGTTATGCCGCACCCCCGGCATTCCGTCCACGGCGCGCAGAATGTTCCCTGCCGCGTCAGCACCCATCGGCAAAGCGGCGGCACAGCACATCCGCAGGTACGCATAGTCCGGGCCGGCAATCACGGCTGCGTCACCGGCACCGTAGATGCGTTCGCGCCCCTGCGCCTGCAGGGTGGGTTCCAGGCACAGCCTGCCGCTGCCGTCCACGGCCAGCCCGGCCTTGGCGGCGAGCTGCGGAACGGCAAAACCGGCACACCACAGCACGACGTCGGCGGCCAGGTTCCGCCGGACGTCGCCGTCGGTGGCAACGGAACTCCCGGTGTGCAGCTGCACCCCGGCTTTTCCGAGGCGCTTCACCAGGGCCCTGCGGGCCGGTATTCCCAGGGTCCGGGCCACGTCCGAGGCGCTGTGCAGAGCCACGCTCAGGTGCGGGAAGGCCCCCGCAGTCTCCGCCGCGGTTTCGACGGCGGTGAAGCCTCCGCCCACCACTGCCACCCGGCCGCCGGCGGGCAGTGCCGACAGTTCGCGGCGGGCGCCGGCGGCCCCCTCCAGATGTTCAATCCGCAGGGCACCGCCAGGGGCTGCGGCTGCCGCTGATCCCACGGCGTACACCAGATAGTCATAGGCAAGGTCACCGCCGGCGGCGAGCCGGACGGTGCGCATGTCCGGCAGGATCCCGGCTGCCGCATCCCGGACCAGGTGCACCCCCGGGTGCAGGACGGAGCCATAATCCACGGTGGCATCCGCGCGTGTACCGGCAGTGTATTCGTGCAGCCGGATCCTTTCCACGAACCGGGGACCGGGAGTCACGAGGACTACCTCCAGTCCGCTCCGTCCACTGGCCGCCAGCCGGTTGGCCGCCATGACTCCTGCATATCCGCCGCCCAGGATAACTGCCGTGGTGTCCATGGGGTGCTCCTTGTCTGTCTGTCCGGGCCCGGTGCGTCGCTGGAGCACCGGTCGTGAACATAAGACACCGCGGGGAACCGATTTGTGACAGGGTCCCGGGCGGGTTATTGCGTCAGCCCGGCGTATTCCTCGAGCGTGATTCCCTCGCGGTGGAGCCTGGCGGCAAGGTCTGCCCCCACATAGCGCAGGTGCCAGGGCTCGTAGCTGTACCCGGTGGTCAGCTCCTTGCCTTCCGGATAGCGGATGATGAAGCCGTACCGGTGCGCATTGGCTGCCGTCCAGGCCCCGGCGGGCGTGTGCTTGAAGCAGGCCTGCAGGGAACAGGCGGCGTCCGGGTTGCCGATGTCCACGGCGAGTCCGGTCTGGTGTTCGCTGTGGCCGGGCCGGGCGGAGATTGCTTCGGCCGCATGCCGGCCCTGGTTGCGGATGTAGGCGGCATGCAGCTCCGCCTGTGCCTCAGCGGACCGGAATCCGCTGACCGCCCTTAGCGGGGAGCCGCCTGCCGCGGCGTCGGCGGACATTCGGCTGTACGCTTCCGCGGCGTCGCGGCGCAGCTGCACTCCGTGGACGTCGGCAAGGTCCGGAGGCCGGAAACCTGGGTCGCTGAGCTGACGGTCCTTGTTGACGAGAACGCTGATGCTGGCGGGCGAGTCGAAGTCCAGGCCCGGTCCGGTGGCCGGTGCTCCCGGTTCCGTGCCGGCCGGCGGCAGGAACATCAGGAGGGCGAGACATACGCAGCCAATCAAGGCTATGTGCGTAGTGACGTACTGGCGCGGCATGACAATTCCTCCCCCAGCAACTTTCCCACAGCAGCGTGCAATTAATCGGATAGGACCCGCTGCAGGTGCAGCGGGTCCTATCCGACGGCGCGGTTTCCCTAGACGGTGGCGGGCTCGCGGTCCGGCGCGGCTTCGGCGGGCGCTGGCTCCGGAACAGGTGCCTCATCCACCGGCCAGGCTTCATCCTTCGGCGGCTTGATCCGGTCAATGATCATCACCACCACGAGGGAGGCGGCGCCCCAGATGCCCAGGGTCAGCAGGTGTGAGCCCACGGTGTCTCCGCCGAAGTACAGGATGGAGCGGATGGACTCCACTGCGGCCGGCATCGGCAGGATGCCGTGCAGGAAGCGGAAGATCTCCGGTTCCATGTAAATGGACATGGCCGCACCCGAGGCCGGGACGCCCAGGAACATCAGGATGCCGATGACCGGCAGGATGGCCAGCATCCCGATCAGGCGTTCAAAGACCGTGGTGAACATGGCCACGCAGAAGATGGCGACGGCGCCCACGCCCCAAAGTGCGAGGAAATGGCCATCGATGGCGCCCACAAAAACGTCCACAATGACCCAGAGGAACGCCGAGAAACCTACGGACCAGCCGGCCACGACAGGCAGGAGCCGGCGAAGCGGCCGGCTCGCGGGCTGCGCGGTTGCCCCCACCACAATGATCATGAAGCCGGCCATGATCCAGCCCATGGCCAGGTACATGGTGGCCATGCCCATGGAGTCTTGACCCGGCAGCGGAGCAATCTCCTCCGTGGCCAGCTGCATCTGCTGACCCGCGGAAACCTGGGCGAAGATCTGGCTGACCACCTGCTGGGCACTGACGCCCGCAGCCTGGTTTGTATAGAGAGTGGCCGCGGGGTTCTCCGCGGACGGCAGTACGTACGCTGCGGTGATCTCCCGGTCCCGCACCTGCTCCCGTGCTTCATCGGCGGAATCAAGTGCCCGCAGATCAAAGAGTCCGGACATGTTCTCTTCCAGTCCGGCTACGGCCTGTTCGGCCTGCTGCGTGGTTGCCCCCACGACGGCAACCGGCATATCCCGCGGTGCGGGCTGGTACATTGCGCCCAGCATCATGGTCAGCATCATGGAGACCATGGCCAGCGGGAAGAAGGCCAGGGTGAGGTAGCGCCAGACGCGGTTTTTCGGCCGCGGTCCGCCGTGCAGCGAGGCAACGTTGACGGGCAGCGGCTTGGCGTCCGGTGTTCGCCGGCGCTTCAGGGCATCCAGTGCCAGGGTCAGCAGCAGTGAGACCGCAGTGCCGATGGCCAGCACCAGCAGGTGCCGGCCTGCGCCGTCCCCGTCGAAGTAGAGCACCGAGCGCAGCGATTCGCCGGTCGCGGCCGCCGGCAGGAAGCTGTGCAGGAAGGGGTAGAGCGCGGGCATGGTGTGCACCGACATGCTCATATTCGAGGCGGGCACACCCAGCACCATCAGGAACAGCATGCCGGCAAGCACCGCCATGGGTCCCAGGATGCGGGTGAGGAACAGCTGGACGCTGCCCACGGCGAACACTGAGAGCCAGCAAATGCCCAGGACAGCAGCCGTATGGCCTTCCACCACGCCCATGATGGGTCCGACGACGGTCCACACCAGTGCCGCAATCAGTGCGGACCAGCCCGCCAGCAGCGGGACGAACCGGCGGAAACGCAGCAACTCGGGCGAGTTGGACAGCACCAGGCTCAGAGGCATGTACCCCGCCAGCATCAGGGCGGTGGTCATAAACATCGCACCCAGTCCGGCCATGTCATTCTCCGGCAGGGGTGCCAGGTCCTCCGTCGCCAGGGACAGTCCCTGTGCAAGCACCTGGGGAGCCAGCAGTGCAGTGACGGTCCCACTTTGGGAGGCGCCGGCCGCCCCGGCGGTGTAGACAGTGGCAGTTTCACCGGCCAGGTCAACGGCACCGGAAACCTCGCGGTCCAGCACCAGCTGTCGGGCCTCCTCCGCGGAGTCCACCCTCCTGACATCAACGGCGTCGGGATTGGCGGAGGTCAGTGCCCCGGCGAAGGAATCCGCCTGCTGCGCCGAGCCGCTGACGGCAACGGGCATGTTGTTCGGCTCCGGAGAATGCATGGCGGCCAGGTATCCGCCCACCAGCATGGAAACCATCAGCAGCGGCATTAGGAACATGGCGACATAGCGCCCGATCTTTTCCGCCTTGGCCCGTTTCACGGCGGCGGCGGAATCCCGGTCCGTTGGTTCCGGTTCAGTTGCCGGCTCAGTCTCCGGCGGTGAATCGGTGGATGTGGGGGACAAATTGGTCAAGAACGTGCTCCTGTTGAATCAAGGACGGCGGTGCGAGGGCGCAGGCCGGTGCGGCCCGGGCCGGCCAGTGGGACCGACTCGTCAAAATTACGCCATGTGGCGTAAATTGGATAATCGAAGCCCGCAATGACGTTCAAAGGAGAGTGTTCAGCCATGGGACAGCATGGGGAAAAGGCGCGCGGGGCACTGCTGGATGCCGCCGAGGAACTGTTCGCCGTCAACGGGATCGATGCCGTCTCCAACCGCCGGGTCGCCGAGCATGCGGGCACCGCCAACCACTCCGCTGTCGCCTACCACTTCGGCAGCCGCGACGAGTTGCTGCGGATCCTTTCGACGCGCCATCTGCAGGAAACCAACCGCCGTCGAACCGAATTGCTTCGTTCCCTGCCGGCGGATGCCGCCCTCCCGGACCTGCTGGCGGCCATGATCCTTCCGTGGGTGGAGCACCTGGCATCGCTGCCCGTGCCGAGCTGGCGGGCACGCTTTGTATCCCAGATCAGAAACGTCCCTTCGGTGCACGCGGTCAGTACCGACGCCGCGGCGGCCAGCCCCGCCATGGAGGAACTCGTCCGCCGCACCCACGCTGCCGCGGGCAACGTCACTCCCTCGGTGCTGTACGGCCGTTCCTCCATCCTCGGCGGCATGGTCCTCAGTGTCTGCGCGGATTATGAAGCGCGCGTCCAGGACGGCGTCGAAGAGCCCAACTGGACCGGCGTCGGCTATTTCCTGATTGACGCCTGCGCCGGGATGCTGGCCGCCCCGGTCACCCACCCCGGGGACTTCCTGGCCCAGCCGTCCTCGGTCTACCTGCTCTGAGCAGCTGCCCGCTTAGAGCGTCGCCTCCAGTTCGGACCACAGGGCGAGCGGGCCCACCTGCGGGCACGGCCGGCGGCACGCCGTCAGTAATGCGCCCTGCCCCTAGGCGGGGGCAGCTGCCCGCAGTGCCCTGTATCCGAACATCCGGTCATAGACAGCGGCGAAGATCATCGCCAGGGCCACGGCAATCACCATGATGATGAGCATGCCGATCACCCCGCTCTGCACCCCGGCGTCGGCGTCGGCGTTGAAATAGAGCACCGCCCGGTTGGCCATGGTCATCTGGTACAGCGGTTCGCCGCGGGCAATGAACGTGAAGAATCCGGGCAGCGCCTCCAGCGGCACCACGCCGCTGGCCGCAGGCAGGCCCATAAACACCACGTAGATCAGGGACAGGATCATCCCGGCGCTGCCAAAGAGCGTAATCAGGGCCATGGTTACCGCCGACACGGTGACAATGGACAGCCACGTGGTGAGGAAGAACCAGCCGCCGTTCGGTATCGGCATGCCGACGGCGGAGGCCACCCACATCATCAGGCCGGCGGTGGGCAGCCCGCCCAGGACCACCAGGCCCCATTTGAGCAGATAGGTCTTCCAGCGGGCGGGCTGCAGTGGCGGGCCCAGGGAGAAGCGGGGCCCAAGTTCCACCGGCGCCACCCCCAGCCGGGCGTCCACCAGGAAGTGGATGGCCACGGTACCGCTCAGTCCCACGACCATCAGGAGCACGGAGTAGAAGAAGGCGCCCATGCCCAGGGCCGCCCCTTCCGGCGGCGGGTTGTAAACGTCCCGGGTAACGGAAATGGGCTCCGCCAGCAGGTCGGAGGACGTACCGTCGACCTTCGGCGCCACCTGCTGCTGCAGCTGGGGCGGCAGGTCCGCTCCCAGCCGTGCCAGCTCGCCCTGGAGTTCTGCCTGTGCCTGTCCCTGGGCTTCGCGTGCCGAAGCGGTCAGCTGTTCGCCCAGGGTCTTGTTGGCCTGTTCCACGGCCGGGTCCAGGGCAGAGGTGGCGAGGCTACTTGCCAGCGGTCCTGCCAGGGGGTTGGTGTAGACGGTGATGTCCGGCCGCGTGACCTGCGTGTCGCTGAGTGAGCCGCTGACCAGTGCGGTGGCATTTGCGGAGAAGGATTCCGGGATTACCACCGCACCGTGGATCTGCCCCTTGCCCATTTGTTCCTGCGCCTCTTCCCAGGACAGGACCCGCAGGTCAATCTCGTCGTTGCTGCTGAACCCCTTCACCATTTCGTCGGTAATGTTCTGCCCCAGGTTCTCGCTGCCGGCAGGCGTCTGCATCCCGCTGTCCTGGTTCACGACGGCAACGGGGAAGTGTTTGAGGTGGTTTCCCGGGCTGCCCAGGCCGCCGATATACAGGGCGGTGCCCGCCCCGCCGAGCAGCAGGAGGACCAGCAGCGGCAGCAGCCACATACGCGGTGAGAGGTACACGCCTGCCGTGGACGGCGCCGCACCCCGGCGGGTCTGCGGCGAAGGGGTTCCGGGCTGATCCGGTTGCGCTGAATGTGCGGGCATGCGGATACCTCCGAAGCAGCCGAGCTGTACTGTGGACGCACCTTCTCGCCCTTACCGTTCGAGGCTAGCCCGCTGCCCTGTTCCGTGGATACGGTCCGGGGCCGCCCGGCCCGGCGGGAGGCCGAATTCCTGCCGAATTCCTGCCGAATTCCTGCCGGGCGGCCCGGAGCGGACAGCCCTAGTACTTGGCGATGAAGCGGCCGACTACTCCGCCGGCCCGCAGCTTGTCGATCGCGTCGGGAATGTCCTTCTGCTCAATGATGTTCATCGGCGGGTTCAGCTTCCCGGACTTCATCAGCTCGTACAGTGCTTCGAGGTCCTCCTTGGTGCCGGACTTGGAGCCCTTGATGGTGAGCTGGTTGATGATGAGCGGGTAGGTGCTGATGTTCGCTTCCAGCCTGCCCATTCCCACCTGTACCAGGGTGCCGTACTCCGCCAGTGTCTCCACGGCCCCCGCCGTCGTGCTGCCAAAACCGGCATAATCCACGATCAGGTCCAGGTTTTTGTCCTTGAACTCGGTAATCGATTCGGCAACGCCGGCCAGCCCAATCTCCTCGGCCAGGTCGCGGGTTTGCGGGTTGATTTCGGCGCCGTAGACCTCGGCACCGGCGAGCACTGCCACCCGGGCGCCGATGTATCCCAGACCGCCCAGGCCAATCACGCCCACCTTCATACCGGCCTTCGCTCCGCCTACGGCCATGATGGCGTGGTAGGCGGTAAGCCCGGCGTCAGTGGCCATGGCGGCCAGGTCAAAGGGGACTTCATCCGGGAGTTTGACCAGGTTGTCGTCCGTGGCGAGCAGTTTCGGACCGAAGCCGCCGTCCCACTTTCCGTAGCCGAGGGCATCTCCGTCACTCATCACCGGCGCCAGGCCTACCCGGTCCCCGACCTTCCAGTGCTCCATGCCCTCGCCGACTTCGACAATCACGCCGGCATTCTCATGGCCCATGGTGCGGGGCAGCTGGAAGAACAACGGCATCCAGCCCGGATCATCCAGTGCAGTCACGTCTGAGTGGCAGACTCCTGCCGCTTTGACCTCCACCACAACCTGCCCTGGCCCGGCGTGCGGCTCAGGAACCTCGTTGAGTTCCAGCGGCTTGTTGGTCCCGGTAAACTGCCATGCCTTCATGGAAATACTCCCTCCATGGGTGCGCTTCTGCTTACCTATCCAGCCTATCCCCGGCTCGATCGGGGCGCCTGCCGGCGGTCGTTTGACCTTGACGTTGCGTCAAGTTCTAGGCTGGAGGGGCATGGAAAGGAAACGCATGGACTGGTCCATCAAGGAGGTGGCGAAGCTGGTCGGGACTACGTCCCGCACGCTGCGCCATTACGACAGCATCGGGCTGCTGCCACCCACGCGTGTGGGAAGCAACGGGTACCGCCGGTATGGCCGGGATGCCCTGGTGCGGTTGCAGCGCATTCTGCTGCTGCGCGACCTCGGCCTGTCATTGCCGCAGATCAGGAAGATCCTTGACGGTGAACAGGACGACTCAGCGGCCCTGACCCGGCACCTGCGCCATCTGCAGGCTGAACGGGACCGGCTGCAGACACAAATCAACGCTGTCCGCTCCACGCTGGCAGCACTCCAAAAAGGAGAGGACATCATGGCAGAGAAGATGTTTGAAGGTTTTGACCACACGCAGTATCGGGAGGAGGTGGAGGAACGCTGGGGCCCGGATGCCTATGCCGCATCGGATCGCTGGTGGGCTTCGCTCGATGAGGCGCGGAAACAAGGCTTCCAGGCCGAGCACGCCGCGCTCCAGGACGCCTGGGACACAGCCCAGCGCCAGGGACTGGCACCGGACAGCCCCCAGGTGCAGGAGCTAGCGCAGCGGCACGCGGCCTGGATTGCCGCTGGCTCCGGCAAGCGGCAGGCCGACCCGCGAATGCTCGAAGGGCTGGCGGACATGTACGCCGCTGACGAGCGGTTCGCGGTCCACTACACCCGCGAGTTTGCAGACGGCGCCCGGTATGTCCGGGACGCCCTGCGTACCTATGCGCGGGGACTCGCCGGCTAACGCGCGTCACGCCCTCTACGGTTCCTGCTCCACCAGCCGCTGCAGCAGGGCCTCGAGCACCTGGATCTGGCCTTTGACCAGTTTGGTGCGCGCCACCGCAGGGGAAAACCAGCTGGCGTCGTCAATCTCGGGGTACTCACGGATCCGGCCCGAGCCTTTCGGCCATTCCAGGGCGAAGGTATTGCTCGCTATCCGCTCCGGATCAAAGTCCGATTCAGCAGTGAAAACCGTGATGGCCTTTTTCGCGGACTGGCGGAAACTGCCCAGCAGTTCATACTCCGCGGCGGGAGCGGGCGTGCCCATTTCCTCACTGAATTCCCTAAGCGCTGCGGTCAGGGGATCCTCCTCCGGCAGGTATTCACCCTTGGGGATAGACCAGGCATGCGTATCCTTCCGGGCCCAGAACGGTCCGCCCATGTGACCTATCCAGACCTGCAGGCCATCCTGCCGCCGCCGGTACAGCAGGATGCCGGCACTGGTGATCATGCGGGCTCGAACCCGAAGGTGACAACCGGCGGCACGTCCGCGCGCAGCCGCTCCAGGACAAAACGTTCGTGGGGAACGACGGCGGCGGGCAGGTCGTGGAGGGCAAACCACGCCAGCTTCGCCGCCTTGCCGGGCTCCATGATGCGCGGTTCACCGCTCCAGCGGGTGCAGGTGAAGAAGAAGTCCACCCGTTCATCCACAGCCTGACCGCCTCCGTTGGTGCGGTGCATGGCAGTGAGGGGCACGACGTCGTCGGGTGCTACGGAGATGCCCAACTCCTCGCGCGCCTCCCGCACTGCCGCCTGCACGGCAGACTCCCCCGCTTCCACATGCCCGGCAGCGGCGGTTGCCCAGTAGCCGTCCATGTATCCGGTGCCCTGCCGAAGCTGCAGCAGGATCTGATCCCCCCGCGGAAGAATCAGATAGCTGGCTGGCACTACTCGGAACCGGTCGGTCACGGCGGATCAGTCTCCTTTTAATGGGGCGGACGGCATCAGCCTAACGGCGTGCCGTTACACAAAACTAAATATGACGGACATCACACTATGCTGGCTGGACTGTCCCGGATTACCGCCTGCAGGAAGGCCCGAAAATGTCTCAAAATGCCCGCAGCGAACGCGCAAAGCGCGTGCCCCCGCATCTGGTGGACCCGGAGCCGGGAGGCGTGGGGGACCCGGCCGTGGCGTCCCTAACGGGAACAAAACCGGAGACGGTCCCGTTGCCGCCGGGGGTCAGCCCGAAGCTCTACAACGCGGATCTGGCGCCCACCACCAGAAAGGGACGGACCTGGCACGCCTACAGCATCTTTACCCTCTGGGCCAATGACGTGCACTCGCTGGGCAACTACGCGTTCGCCATCGGGCTGTTCGCCCTGGGCCTGGGCGCCTGGCAGATCCTGCTGGCCTTTGCGCTTGGGGCGGTGCTGTTGTTCCTGCTGCTGAACCTCTCCGGCTTTATGGGTGAGCGCACCGGGGCCCCCTTCCCGGTCATCAGCCGGATTGCCTTCGGGGTGAAGGGAGCCCAGATTCCCGCAGTTATCCGCGGCGCCGTCGCCATTGCCTGGTTCGGCATCCAGACCTATCTGGCGTCCGTGGTGCTGCGCGTGCTGATCCTCGCGCTGGCCCCGAACCTGGCGCCGCTGGACACCAATTCCTTCCTGGGGCTCTCCACGCTGGGGTGGATCTCCTTTGTGGCCCTGTGGGTGGTGCAGGTGATCATTGTCAGTTTCGGGATGGAAATGATCCGCAAGTATGAAGCATTTGCCGGGCCGATCATCCTGGTCACCATGCTGGCCCTGGCCATCTGGATGTTCGTGGAAGCCGGCGGGTCCATCGCCTGGTCCACCACCGAGTCCCTGACCGGCGGTGAAATGTGGGTCCGGATTTTCCAGTCGGCAGCTCTGTGGGTGGTCATTTACGGAACCTTTGTCCTGAACTTCTGCGACTTCACCCGCGGCGCCCCTTCCGAACGCTCGGTGGTGCGCGGCAACTTCTTCGGCATCCCGATCAACATGCTCTTTTTTGCCGTCATCGTGATTGTCCTGGCCGGTGCCCAATACCGGATCGACGGGACCATCATCGAATCCCCCACCGACATTGTGAACACCATCCCCAACACGTTCCTGCTGGTGCTTGCGGCCCTTGCCCTGATCATCCTGACCATCGCGGTGAACCTGATGGCCAACTTCGTCGCCCCCATCTATACCCTGGCCAACCTCTTCCCGCGCCGGCTGAACTTCCGCCGGGCCGCCCTGGTGTCGGCAGTCATCGGGCTCATCATCCTGCCGTGGAACCTGTACAACTCCCCCGTGGTGATTGTGTACTTCCTGGGCGGACTTGGCGCGCTCCTGGGCCCCCTGTTCGGTGTCATCATGGCCGACTACTGGCTGGTGCGTAAGGGCAGGGTAAACATGCCCGATCTCTATTCGGAGTCCCCCGACGGCGACTATGCCTACACCCGCGGGGTAAACCGCAAGGCGATCATCGCGGGCACGCCGGCCGCCGTCGTCGCACTGGTCCTGGCGCTGGTTCCCGCGTTCAGCCTGGTGGCCGGATTCTCCTGGTTTGTCGGAGCCATCCTGGCAGCGGTCATCTACCTCATCATCACCAATCGGCACGGGACCTTCCGGGCTGTCGACGGCGAGGCTATCGCCGTCGCCCCCAGACACTAAACGACCCAGGCACTAAACGACGTCGGCACTGAAAGACGCCAACACCGACGCAAAGCGAAAGGAAGACAGAATGCGCATTCTTGTGCTGAACGTCAACACCACGGAAACCATGACCGAGTCCATTGGCGCCGAGGCAGCCGCGGCCGCGTCACCCGGGACCGAAATCATTCCGCTGACACCGCTCTTCGGGGCGGAATCCGTGGAAGGAAACTATGAGAGCTATCTGGCCGCCATAGCGGTAATGGAAACAGTAAAGGCCTATCCCGAACCCTTCGACGCCGTGATCCAGGCGGGCTACGGCGAGCATGGCAGGGAGGGGCTGCAGGAACTGCTCGATGTCCCCGTGGTGGACATCACCGAAGCCGCCGCGGCCACGGCCATGTATCTGGGCCACAAATACTCGGTGGTGACCACCCTTGACCGCACGGTTCCGCTGATTGAGGACCGCCTGAAACTGGCCGGACTCCTGGACCGGTGCGCCTCGGTGCGGGCCAGCGGAATGTCGGTGCTAGGTCTCGAGGAGAATCCCGAGGCCGCAGTGCGTGCCATCACGGAGCAGGCAATGCTTGCGGTTCAGGAGGACCGGGCGGAGGTCATCTGCCTGGGCTGCGGCGGCATGGCCGGGCTGAAGGACAGTATTGCGGAACGTACGGGTGCACCGGTGGTTGACGGCGTGGCAGCCGCGGTGACCGTTGCAGAGTCCCTGGTCCGGATGGGGCTGAGCACCTCCAAGGTCCGGACCTATGCCCCGGGCCGCCCGAAGCTGTTCCGCAACTGGCCGTTTGCCGCCGGTTCCCTGCAGCACTGATCCGGTTTCGACTGCCGTTCCCAAAAGGCCAAACAGAAGCACCCCGGTCCGAGGACCGGGGTGCTTTTGCATAGCGGTGCCCGAAGTGGGACTCGAACCCACACACCTTTCGATACTGCATTTTGAGTGCAGCGCGTCTGCCAATTCCGCCATTCGGGCGTGCCGTCTGTCACGAACAACGGGTAGTTGCCGTGTTGGACGCAAAACAACTCTACATGCGGATAGGCTGAATACGTGAACTGCCGGTGCGCCGGCAGGAGAGACCGTATCTGAGGAGCCACCTGTGTCTGAGTCCACCGAGCCCGCACCGTCTACCACTGAGGCGCCCGCCGAGGCCGTGAATGCCGCGTCCTCCAACGCGCCGGCCCGCCGCGTCCTCGTCGCTGAAGATGAGACCCTGATCCGCCTCGACATTGTCGAAATCCTGACCGGCGAGGGGTACGACGTCGTTGGCGAGGCAGACAACGGCGAGAAGGCCGTGCAGCTGGCCAAGGAGCTGAAGCCGGACCTGGTCCTGATGGATGTAAAGATGCCCCTGATGGACGGGATTACCGCAGCCGAGCAGATCGTCAAGGCCCGTATTGCTCCGGTAGTGCTGCTGACCGCCTTCAGCCAGAAGGAACTGGTGGAGCGGGCACGCGAAGCCGGTGCCATGGCCTACGTGGTCAAGCCCTTCACCCCGGCGGACCTGATCCCTGCCATTGAGATTGCCCTGTCCCGCCACGAGGAGATCAAGGCCCTCGAGGAAGAGGTCACGGACCTGAAGGAGCAGTTCGCCACCCGCAAGCTGGTGGAGCGTGCCAAGTCGCTGCTGACCACCAAGATGGGACTGACCGAGCCCGAGGCCTTCCGCTGGATCCAGAAGACCTCCATGGACCGCCGACTGAGCATGCGCGAGGTAGCCGAGACCATCATCAACCAGGTCAACTGATCTTAACGTAGCACCAACAGTAAAGGCCCCGTCCAATCGGACGGGGCCTTTACTGTTGGTGCGGCAGGGCTGTTTCTGCGGCACGGCCGGAAGGCTAGATGGCCTTGGCCTTGCCCTTCTTGCTGTCCTTGACCGGCCACGGGCCGACCTTTTCCTTGATCCGTTCCTGGCCTTCGTAGCGCTGGCCGGCGTCGGCGATGTCGCCTACGCGGTGCACCTTGAGGCTGTTGGTGGAACCGGCCTGTCCGGGAGGCGAACCGGCGGCGATGACCACCAGGTCATTGTCCTCCACCAGGCCCTCTTCGAGCAGTGTCCGGTCCACCTGGGCGGTCATCTGGTCGGTGTGCTCGGCGAACTCAACGAGCATGGGTGCGACACCCCAGAACAGGGTCATGTAGCGGTAGGTTTCCTCCACGGGGGTGAAGGCGAACACCGGCTTGGAGGGGCGCAGGCGGGAAAGCCGGCGGGCGGAGTCACCGGACTGGGTGAAGGTACAGATGTACTTGGCGTCCAGCTGGTCCGAGATTTCGACGGCGGCACGCGTGATGGCACCACCGCGGGTGCGCGGCTTGGAACCCAGCGGCGGAACACGGTTCAGGCCGTGCTCCTCGGTGGACTCGATGATCCGGGCCATGGTCTCCACCGTCTCGATGGCGTACTTGCCCACGGAGGTTTCGCCCGAGAGCATCACGGCGTCGGCACCGTCAAGCACGGCGTTGGCGCAGTCGGAGGCCTCGGCGCGGGTCGGGCGGGGGTTGTCGATCATGGATTCGAGCACCTGGGTGGCCACAATCACCGGCTTGGCCCAGCGGCGGGCCAGTTCAATGGCGTTCTTCTGTACCAGGGGAACCTCTTCGAGCGGCAGCTCGACGCCGAGGTCGCCGCGGGCAACCATGATGGAGTCGAACGCGTCGATGATTTCCTCGAGGTTTGCCACGGCCTGCGGCTTCTCGATCTTGGCAATCACCGGGACGCGGCGGCCTTCCTCGTCCATGATTTCGTGCACCCGGGCAATGTCGCCGGCGTCGCGCACGAAGGAGAGGGCAACCATATCCACGCCGCGGTTCAGTGCCCAGCGGAGATCATCCTCATCCTTTTCGGACAGTGCAGGCACATTCACGGCAACGCCGGGCAGGTTAATGCCCTTGTTGTTGGACACGTTGCCGGGCACAACAACCTGGGTAACCACGGTGGTGGAGGTAACGTCCACTGCCCGCAGCTTGACCTTGCCGTCATCGATCAGCAGGAAGTCGCCGATCTTGACGTCGCCGGGCAGGCCCTTGTAGGTGGTGGAGCAGATTTCCCGGGTACCGGGAATGTCCTCGGTGGTGATGGTGAACGTATCACCCACATTCAGGAAGTGGGGTTCCTCGGTGAACCGGCCGAGCCGGATTTTGGGTCCCTGCAGGTCGGCGAAGATGCCTACGGGCATGCCGAGCTCAGCGGAAGCCTTGCGCACGTTCTCATACGTGGCGTTGTGTACGGAGTGGTCGCCGTGGCTCATGTTCATACGGGCGACATTCACGCCCGCGCGAAGAACCGCTACGGTATTTTCATAGCTGGCGATCGCTGGTCCAAAAGTGGCAACAATCTTTGCGCGTCTCATATTTCCCAGCCTAGTCTTCCTTGACGGTTTCCGCATGGGACCGGGGCTGCCGGGGCCGCTGTGCCGCGCGCTTGACGGCTCCGAAGCAGGTCAAATTCCGTACCGCCAGTCCGGAAGCCTGCACAAATTCCCACAGACAGGCGCAAATGGCGCCGTGCGGGCCCGCATCCGGCAGTGCGGAAGGCAAGCCGTGGGAATCTGTGCAGCCGCCATCAGCACTATCCGGGCGTACCTTCTCCTTTTTGTGCCGCCGCGGCGGCCTTGGCGCCCGCCGGGCCGGACACTGATCTCCGGAACATCACGTAGCTGAGCGCGCTGATGACTGCCAGTCCCATAAGGAAGCCGGCCGCGGTCCAGTTGCCGCCGAAGCCCAGTACCAGGGCGACCGCTACGCTCGCCGCCGCCGGAAGGTACAGCAGCCGAAAGTCCGCCTGCCTGCGGGTGAGCGGTTTCTTCGTTCCCGCGGGGCGCGGGTCCGGTTCGGGCGTTCCACCGGCGGGCTCGGCCGGCGCCCCGTACTGTGCAGAAACCGCTTCGCCGCTCATAAAGTGCGTCGGCGGGTACTGGGCCGGGCTGGACTGCGCCGCCGGGTACTGGGCCGGGCTGGACTGCGCCGCCGGGTACTGAGCCGCCGGGTACTGAGCCGCTGGGAACTGTGCCGGGCTGTAATACCCGTCCGGCGTAGCCGGAGTGCCGACCGCGCCTTTGCCCTCCCCGCTGACCACAAACATGCTCCCGGCCTGCTTCTGGATAACCGGCCGAAGCATTCCGAGGAGGAACACTATTCCAACACTGAACACCCACGAGGGTCGGTCGGAGTTGATGGCCATCAGCACCGCCAGCCATACCAGCACTGCAATGGCGCCTACAAACAGCAGCACGCCCTTTAATCCCCGGGGATTAAACTCCACCCGCGCACCCGGACCGGCTTTTTTGGCCCTGCGGCGTGCGGTGAGGAAAACAACCAGCGTCACCAGCCCCACCGTGACGCCGATCCCGAAAACGGTCCCGATAACGCCTGCCACCATCCTGCGCTCCCCCAAATATGCGTGTCCGAAAGTATGCCTGTCCAATACCGGATCCGGTACGGACGCCACACTCTACCCGAAACGGTCAGCCGACCTTGCGGCGGTAGATGGCAATGGCGCCGGCGTAGGCAGCACCGAGGATACCCGCCAGCCAGGCCAGCGCTATCCAGAAGTCGGCGCCGACAGGTTGCTGGTCGAACAGCGCCCGCATGGCGTCCACAATTGACGTGACCGGCTGGTTCTCCGCAAACCACGCAACTGGTCCGGGCATCGTCCCGGTGGGGACAAATGCCGAGCTGATGAACGGCAGGAAGATCAGCGGGTAACTGAAGGCGCTGGCGCCGTCGACGGTTTTGGCCACCAGGCCCGCGATCACCGCCAGCCAGGTGAGCGCCAGCGTAAACAGGACCAGGATCCCGACGACGGAGAACCAGGCTACCGGCGATGCACCGCTGCGGAACCCGATCATCACGGCCACACCGATAACCAGGGCAACCGCGGCAAGGTTTGCACTCACCGAGGTGAGTACATGCGCCCAGAGCACCCCCGAGCGGGCAATGGGCATCGACTGGAAGCGTTCGAACATCCCGTCCCGTTTGTCGAGGAACAACCGGTAGGCCGTATAGGCGACACCGGAGGCAACGGTGATCAGCAGGATGCCGGGCAGCATGTAGTTGATGTAGGCCTCACCCGATCCGGTGCTGATGGCGCCGCCGAAGACGTAGACAAACATCAGCATCAGGGCGACCGGGGTGACGGCAGTGGTGATCACGGTATCCGGGCTGCGGAGCACATGCCGCAGGGAGCGGCCGGTCAGGGCGGCGGCATCGCTGAGGGCAGTCATCGGCTTTCCCTTTCTTCCGCGGCCGGAGTCCGGCCGGTGTCGCCGACCAGGGCGAGGAAGACGTCCTCGAGGGACGCCTGCTTGGTGACGTACTCAGTCTTGGCCGGCGGAAGGAGCTGCTGCAGCTCGGACAGGGTGCCGTTCCGGATGATGACGCCCTGGTGCAGGATCCCGATGCGGTCGGCGAGCTGCTCCGCCTCGTCCAGATACTGCGTGGTGAGCAGGACAGTGGTTCCGGCCGCGGCCAGTTCCCGGACGGTGCGCCACACCTCGTTGCGCGCCTGGGGGTCCAGGCCGGCGGTCGGCTCGTCCAGGAAAATCACCCCCGGCTCCCCGATCAGGCTCATCGCGATATCGAGGCGTCGCCGCATTCCGCCGGAATAGGTGCCTGCCCTGCGGGTCCCCGAGTCGGTGAGCGCAAACCGGGCGAGCATCTCGTCCGCAACCGCACCCGGATTCTTCCGGTGGCGCAGTTTGGCGATGAGGACCAGGTTCTCCCGGCCCGTCAGCACGTCATCAACCGCCGTGAACTGGCCGGTCAGGCTGATGGAGCGGCGCACATCGGCGGGCTGGGTTCCGACGTCGAAGCCGGAGACCGCGGCGGTCCCGGCGTCGGCGGCCAACAAAGTAGAGAGAATCCGCACGAGCGTTGTTTTTCCCGCACCATTGGAGCCCAACAGTGCGAAGATACTGCCTGCGCTTACGTCAAAGTCGACTCCGCGCAGCACCTGCAGATCCCGGAACGATTTTTCAATGCCCTCTACCCGGATGGCGGGGTCAAGGGTGTGGTTGGTACGCATAGCCGGTCTCCAATCCCGGTGGTTATGCCTCTCCCTCGGACCGGTCGATGGTGTCGACCAGGCGCCTGCGCTCCTTGTCGATCCACTGGCCGTCCGCATAATTCGCGATGAAGGCCTCTGCAAACTCCACCGGATCCTCACCGACGACGCCGCGGATAGGCGTCCCGTCGACGGCGGCGCGCTCAATCAGGTCAGCGAGGTCTTCGAGCATCTGGATATAGACGTCGCCCTTGGCGATTGGTCCCGCGTACATAAAGTAGCGCTCGAGGCCGTCCATGGCGGTCCGGTATCCCGCAGGCAGCTGGGCCTTGCGCTGCTTGAAGCGGCGCCAGCGCCTTTTATCCTCAAACGGTCCGGTCACAAGCTCAATCCATTTCGCGGCCATCATTGCCTCCCGTGTTGTGCGGCTGTTGGACGTCCCGCTGCAGGTGTTCTATCCGTGCCGTCAGAAAGCTCCAGCTGCCCCAGAACTCACGGAGGTAATCCGCACCTTGTGCGTTCAGGGTGTAAACCTTGCGCGCCGGCCCCTTTTCCGAGGGCACCTTCTCGACGTCGACGAGACCGCGTTTTTCGATCCGGAGCAGGAGGGCGTATACGGTGCCCTCGGCAATATCGCTGAAGCCCTGATCCCGGAGCCGTGCCGTGATGTCGTAACCGTAGGCCGGATTCGCGGCAATGAGGGCCAGGACAATGCCTTCGAGGGTGCCCTTGAGCATCTCCGTCATCTGTTTGCCCATGGACCGCCCCTGCTCACGTCAACTACCTAGTGGTACTGACCACCACTAGACAGTAACACTAGGTAGCTGCGGCGGGAAGTGGGCCGGGCAGAAGATTCCGGGGCACGGGAGCCGCACGGGATTCCAGGGCACCAAAAAGGCCCGAAGGCCCAGCCGCCGGTGCTGGGTCTTCGGGCCTGTTCGGTCGTAGCTGTGTTTTCTGTCGTGACTGTGTGTTCTGTCGTAACTGTGTGTTGTCGTACCTCGAGCAGCCGGTCTGCACTTCGGGGACCGGCAGCGGGCCTACAGCGGGGTGATGGCCCGGTCCGTCGGAGCCACCGGCGCCGGCAGCCGGGTGGAGCCCATCAGCCACTGGTCCACGGCTGCAGCTGCTGCCCGGCCCTCCGCAATGGCCCAGACAATGAGGGACTGCCCGCGTCCGGCGTCGCCCGCCGCGAACACACCGGGAGTGCCGGTCATGTAGTAACCGTCCCGGATCACGTTGCCGCGGTCATCGAACTCCGCGGAAACCTGTTCGGCCAGGCCTGCCGGTTCCGGACCCGTGAAGCCCAGGGACAGGAAGACCAGGTCGGCGGGGATGACCCGCTCAGTGCCGGCCTTCGGCAGGCGCTTTCCGTCCACAAACTCCGTTTCCGCCACCTTGACGCCGGTCAGCTTCCCGTTCTCCCCCACAAACTCGACGGTGGAGGCAAGGTAGGTCCGTTCCCCGCCCTCTTCATGGGCACTGGCCACCTCGAACAGCGTCGGGTACATCGGCCACGGCTGGTGCGCGGCACGCTCGGCGGGCGGCTGCTGGCCAATCGCCAGGGTTGTGACGGACGCTGCCTGCTGCCGGTGGGCGGTACCCAGGCAGTCGGCACCCGTGTCGCCGCCACCCAGAATCACCACATGCTTGCCCTCGGCGCTGATCTGGTTCTTCACCCTGTCCCCGGCCACGGCCTTGTTGGACTGGACCAGGTAGTCCATGGCGAAGTGCACGCCGGTCAGGTCCCGTCCGGGGATGGGCAGGTCGCGGGGCACGGTGGCGCCGGTGGCAATTACCACGGCGTCATAGCGGCGGCGCAGCTGCTCCCAACTGATGTCCTTGCCCACTTCCACACCGGTGCGGAACCGCGTGCCTTCGGTGCGCATCTGCTCCAAGCGGCGGTCCACCTGGATTTTCTCCATTTTGAAGTCCGGGATGCCGTAGCGCAGCAGCCCGCCAATGCGGTCGTCACGTTCGTAGACGGCCACGGTGTGGCCGGCCCGGGTGAGCTGCTGGGCGGCTGCCAGTCCGGCGGGCCCGGAGCCGACGACGGCGATGGTGCGGTCCGTGAGCCGCTCCGGCGGGTGCGGGGTTACCCAGCCTTCACCCCAGGCTTCATCAATGATGGATACCTCCACCTGCTTGATGGTGACAGGCGGCTGGTTGATGCCCAGCACGCAGGACGCCTCGCAGGGTGCCGGGCAGAGCCGTCCGGTGAACTCCGGGAAGTTGTTCGTGGCGTGCAGCCGTTCAATGGCCTCCGCGCCCTTGTCCCGCCAGGTCAGGTCATTCCATTCCGGAATGAGGTTGCCCAGCGGGCAGCCCTGGTGGCAGAACGGAATGCCGCAGTCCATGCAGCGCCCGGCCTGTGCCTTCAGCACACCCTTCTCCTGCGCTTCGTAGACTTCCTTCCAGTCCATGATGCGCACCGGCACGGGGCGCCGGGGCTGGGTTTCGCGTTCGCGTACCTTCAAGAATCCGCGTGGGTCAGCCACCGGTAACCTCCAAAATCTGAGTCCATGCTTCAGCGCCGTCGGGATCGAGTCCCGCTTCCACGGCTGAGGCGCGGGCGCCGAGCACTGCGGCGTAGTCCCGCGGCAGCACCTTGGTAATCCGGGACACGGTGTCCTCGAAGTTTTCCAGCAGTTTGCGTGCCAGGTCGGATTCGGTTTCCTCGACGTGCCGGACCAGCAGGCCGCGGACAATGTCGATGTCCTCCGCATCCGGAGCCTCCAGGCGCAGTTCCCCGCGCTCCAGGCTTTCCTTGTTGACCTTCGCCTCCACCAGGTCGATGACAAACGCGGTGCCGCCGGACATGCCGGCGCCGAAGTTGCGTCCGGTCGGGCCCAGGATCAGGGTCTGTCCCCCGGTCATGTATTCGCAGCCGTGGTCGCCGATGCCTTCAACAACGGCGGTGGCCCCGGAGTTGCGGACCAGGAAGCGTTCGCCCACCTGGCCGCTGAGGAACATCTCCCCGCTGGTCGCGCCGTAGCCGATCACGTTGCCGGCAATGACGTTGCGGTCGGCGGCAAACACGTTCCCGCGGTCCGGGCGGACGATGATCCGGCCCCCGGAGAGGCCCTTGCCCACGTAGTCATTCGAATCGCCGAACAGGCGCAGGGTGATGCCTGCCGGGAGGAACGCCCCGAGGGACTGGCCGGCCTGGCCGGTAAGGGTGATGTCGATGGTGTCCGGTGCCAGGACGTCGGTACCGAAGGTTCTGGTGACCGTGTGACCGAGCATGGTGCCCACCGACCTGTCGGTGTTCACCACATCCAGGGCAATCCGCACCGGTGCACGGTTCTGCAGCGCATCTGCGCTCATCTCGATCAGCTTGTTGTCGAAGTGCAGATCCAGTTCGTGGTTCTGCGACACCATGTTCCGCAGCGGAGCACCGGGGTCCACCTCGGCGCCGCGCAGGATCGGCTCCAGGTCCAGCCCGTCGGCCTTCCAGTGGTCAATCGCTGCCCGGGTGTCCAGCAGTTCGGTGTGTCCGATCGCTTCTTCCAGGGTGCGGAACCCGAGCTCGGCCAGGATTTCGCGGATTTCCTCGGCAATGAATTCGAAGAAGTTCACCACGAACTCCGGCTTGCCGGTGAAGCGGCTGCGGAGTTCGGGGTTCTGCGTAGCCACGCCCACCGGGCAGGTATCCAGGTGGCAGACCCGCATCATGATGCAGCCCGACACCACCAGCGGCGCGGTGGCGAAGCCGAATTCCTCCCCGCCCAGCAGCGCGGCAATCACTACGTCCCGCCCGGTCTTCAGCTGGCCGTCCACCTGGACCACTACGCGGTCCCGGAGTCCGTTGAGCATCAGTGTCTGCTGGGTTTCGGCCAGGCCGAGCTCCCAGGGCGCACCGGCGTGCTTGAGCGAGTTCAACGGCGAGGCGCCCGTGCCGCCGTCGTGCCCGGACACCAGTACGACGTCGGCCTTGGCCTTGGTCACGCCGGCCGCCACGGTGCCGATTCCGGCTTCGGACACGAGTTTGACGTGCACGCGGGCTGACGGGTTGGAGCGCTTCAGGTCATAGATCAGCTGCGCCAGGTCTTCGATGGAGTAGATGTCATGGTGCGGCGGCGGGGAAATGAGCCCCACGCCCGGGGTGGAGTGCCGGGTGCGGGCTACCCAGGGGTAGACCTTCTGGGCCATCAGCTGGCCGCCCTCGCCGGGCTTGGCGCCCTGCGCCATTTTGATCTGCAGGTCTTCGGCGTTGGTCAGGTACAGGCTGGTGACGCCGAACCGGCCGGAGGCAATCTGCTTGATGGCCGAACGGCGCTCGGGATCCAGCAGCCGCTCCACGTCTTCCCCGCCCTCACCGGTGTTGGACTTCGCGCCCAGCCGGTTCATGGCAATGGCCAGGGTTTCGTGCGCTTCCTTGGAGATGGAGCCGTAGCTCATGGCACCGGTGGAGAAGCGCTTGACGATGCTGGAGACCGGCTCCACCTCGTCCAGCGGCACGGGCGGACGCTCCCCCGTGCGGAAGTCCAGCAGGCCGCGCAGGGTCATCAGGTTCTTCGACTGGTCATTAACACCGTTGGTGTAGGCCTTGAACACGTCGTACCGGCGCTCACGCGTGGCGTGCTGCAGCCGGAATACCGTCTCGGGGTTGAACAGGTGCGGCGGGCCTTCGCGCCGCCACTGGTATTCACCGCCGTTGTCCAGCGCACGGTGCGGCTCCTCCACGCCGTCGCCGGGGTACGCCTCGGCGTGCCGGGCGCCGGCTTCGGCGGCAATAACGTCCAGTCCGACGCCGCCGAGCTGGGTCTGCGTGCCGTGGAAGAACTCGTCCACCAGTTCCTGGCCGAGGCCGATCGCCTCGAAGGTCTGGGCGCCGCAGTAGGAGGCCACGGTGGAGATGCCCATTTTGGACATGATCTTCAGGACGCCCTTGCCCAGGCCCTTGATCAGGTTGGTGACGGCCTCTTCACGGGTGACACCGGTGATGTCTCCGTTGCGGACCAGTTCCTCGCAGCTTTCCATGGCCAGGTACGGGTTCACAGCGGACGCACCGTAGCCGATGAGCACGGCCACGTGATGCACCTCGCGCACGTCTCCGGCCTCCACGAGGAGGGAGATCTTGGTGCGGTTGGCGCTCTTGAGCAGGTGGTGGTGCACGGCGGAAAGCAGCAGCAGGGACGGGATCGGCGCCCACTGGGCGTTGGAATCCCGGTCCGAGAGGACAATGTACTGCACACCGCGGTTCACGGCGCCGGAAACCTTTTCACAGATTTCGCTGATCCGGGCCCGCAGTTCCGCTTCGCCGCCCTGGGGGCGGTACAGGCCGCGGACCTTCAGTGCGATCCGTTCGCCGTCCTCGTCGGTGAGGTTGGCGATCTTCGCCAGCTCGTCATTGTTGATGACCGGGAACTTCAGCGCCACCTGGCTGGTTTTCACCTGTTTCAGCGAGAGCAGGTTGCCGTTGGGCCCAATGGAGGCCTGCATGGAGGTGACCAGTTCCTCGCGGATGGCGTCCAGCGGCGGGTTGGTCACCTGGGCGAAGGACTGCACAAAGTAGTCAAAGAGCAGCCGCGGCCGCTTGGAGAGCACCGCAATGGGGGTATCCGACCCCATGGCGCCGAGCGGCTCGGCACCGGTGCGGGCCATCGGGCCCAGCAGGATGCGCAGTTCCTCCTGCGTGTAACCGAAGGTCCGCTGGCGGCGGTTGATGGAGGCCTTGGTGTGCAGGACGTGCTCGCGTTCGGGCAGTTCCTCCAGCCGGACCTGGTTCTCCTTCACCCATTCCGCCCAGGGGTTGGCGGCGGCAATTTCGGACTTGATTTCCTCGTCTTCAATCAGCCGGCTCTCGGCGGTGTCCACCAGGAACATCTTGCCGGGCGAGACACGGCCCTTGCGGACCACGGTGGCCGGGTCAATATCCACCACGCCGACTTCGGAGGCCAGGACCACCAGGCCGTCATCGGTTACCCAGTACCGGGCCGGGCGCAGGCCGTTGCGGTCCAGCACCGCACCCACCTGGGTGCCGTCGGTGAAGGAGACGGCAGCGGGACCGTCCCACGGCTCCATCAGCATGGAGTGGTACTGGTAAAACGCCCGGCGGGCCGGGTCCATGGTGGCATGGTTTTCCCACGCCTCCGGGATCATCATCATGATCGCGTGGGTAATGGGCCGCCCGGAGAGCATCAGCAGCTCCGCCACCTCGTCAAAGGACGCCGAATCGGAGGCCCCGGGGGTACAGATGGGGAACAGTTCCTCCGGCGTCTGCCCCAGCAGCGGGTTCTTCATCTGGGACTGCCGGGCGCGCATCCAGTTGCGGTTGCCCTTGACCGTGTTGATCTCACCGTTGTGGGCAATGGTGCGGAACGGCTGGGCCAACGGCCAGGACGGGAAGGTGTTGGTGGAAAAACGTGAGTGGACAATGCCCAGCTTGGTCTTGAACCGCGGGTCGGACAGGTCCGGGAAGAACGGTTCCAGCTGCGCGGTGGTGACCATGCCCTTGTAGACCATGGTCTTGGAGGACAGCGAGGGGAAGTAGACGCCGAACTTGTTCTGCGACCGCTTCCGGACGCGGAAGGCCCGGGCATCCAGGTCTTCGGTGCCGAGGCCTTCTTCGGGGGCCAGGAATACCTGGACGAAGTAGGGCATGCACGCCCGGGACATGGCGCCGACCAGATCGGCGACCACGGGGACTTCACGCCAGCCCAGTACCTGCAGGCCTTCGGAGGCGGCAATGGCTTCCACCCCGGCCCGGGCGGTGTGCTGTTCTCGGTCTTCGGTAGGCAGGAACGCGGTTCCCACGGCGTAGCCGCCGGCTGCGGGGAGTTCGAAATCCACCACGGCCCGCAGGAATTCGTCCGGTACCTGGGTGAGCAGGCCCGCGCCGTCGCCGGTTCCTTCATCGGCGCCCACGGCACCGCGGTGCTCGAGGTTGCGCAGGGCGGTGAGGGCGGCGTCGACAATCCCGTGGGTGGGCTCGCCTCGCAGGGTGGCGATGACCGCCAGGCCGCAGGCGTCCTTCTCGTTTTCGGCCCGGTACAGACCGGAGTCCTCCGGGAGCGCGGCAAAGCGGGTGAAAGGTGACACGACGGTGTCGGAAAAAGCAGACAGGGAATCAGTCATAAGAAGTGAGTCCTTCCCCCTTATTAGAGCGTCGGGAGGGGACAACGCTGGCCCCACGGCGGGAAATCCTCAGGGGGATCCTCCGCGGCGTTTATTGATTCTACGGCTCACTTCGTCCCGGAAAACCGGAAAATCCGGTTCCACTGGGAATCCTGCCTGCCGTGACCGGCGCTTTCCGGATGGGTCTCCCGGGCTGCAGCCGTTGGCGCCACTTCAATGTGGCTACCGCCTGCAGCACCGGGAGGTAACCCGGAGTTCTTAGGCGGGAGGTCCGTTGTCCTTGGACCGGTGAGGATGGGACTCCTCGGTTTTTGTCTCTGCGAGATTAGCACGCACGGGGCGCCCGGATGACGCCGATTCCGATTTCGCGGCTTCTGTTTCGTTCTTGTTATCCGGGAGCTCAGCGGCTGGTTCGCGGCCGGGAAGGTACAGGGAACCCTCACCGCCCTTGCGTGCCTTGATTGTCAGGTAAACAAACATGGCCAGGGAGGCGATGAGCAGGGCTGCACTGGTCCACACATTAAGCCGTTGTGTGACGCCAAAAAGCGTAATCATTTCGGCGTCATCAATGCGCAGCAGCTCAATCCAGAGGCGCCCCAGGGTGTAGAAGGCCACGTAGAGCCAGACCAGCCGTCCGCCACGGAGCCTGAACCGGCGGTCCAGAAGCAGTAGCAGTGCCACGCCGGCCAGGTTCCACAGCGATTCATAAAGGAAGGTCGGGTGGAACAGGGTGCCGGGTGCGGCGTCGGCGGGGAAGTTGGGGTTGTCCGCGTCAATTTCCAAGCCCCAGGGCAGGTCTGTTTCCGCGCCGAAGAGTTCCTGGTTGAACCAGTTTCCCCACCGTCCCACAGCCTGGGCCAGGAGCAGGCCCGGAGCAGCGGCGTCGGCGAAGGTGGAGAGCTTGATGCCCGCCCGCCGGCACCCGATCCAGGCACCCACAGCGCCCAGTGCCACGGCACCCCAGATCCCCAGCCCGCCCCGCCAGATCTGCGGAATGAGGGCAAGGTCCCCGTCCGCCCCGAAGTAGGCGTCCGGAGAGGAAATGACGTGGTAGAGCCGCCCGCCGATGATGCCGAAGGGAATGGCCCAGATGGCAATGTCCCAGACATCGTCCGTGTTCAGGCCACGGGCCTTCCAGCGCCGGGAGGTCAGCCACAGACCCGCAAGGATGCCGGCCAGGATGCACAGGGCGTAGACATGGATGGTCAGCGGCCCCAGCGAAAAGCTGCTGAAGTCGGAGGAGGGGCTGGGGATGCCCGCAGGCACCGGCATCAGGTTCATTAACGGGCCTTCGGGGTTCCGGAGTGCAGTTCACGGGTTAGCTCGGCCACGGCCGGGACGCCGCCGTCGCGCAGGGCGGCCACCAGGGCAGTGCCCACAATGACACCGTCGGCGTAGGCGCCGATTTCGCGGACATGCCCGGCCCGCGAAACGCCCAGGCCTACGCATACCCGCTCCGCGCCGGCGGCACGGGCGGCGCTGACTACGTCCCGGGCGGCGTCGCTGACGCTGTCCCGGGCGCCGGTGACACCCATGATGGAAACGGCATAGACAAAGCCGCGGCTCGCTGCGACGGTGCTCTTCATACGGGCCTCGGTAGAGGACGGTGCCACTAGGAACACCCGGTCCAGGCCGTACTTATCCGAGGCCGCGAACCATTCGGTGGCCTCGTCCGGCACCAGGTCCGGAGTGATGAGTCCGGCTCCCCCGGCCTCGGCCAGGCGGCGGGAAAACTCATCCACGCCCATCCGCACCACGGGGTTCCAGTACGTCATCACCAGCACGGCTGCGTCGGTGGCCGCCGTAATACCGGCAACGACGTCGAATACCTCGGCCACGCGGAAACCGTCGGCCAGGGCCTGGGTGGTGGCGGCCTGAATAACGTGGCCGTCCATGACCGGGTCCGAGTACGGAATGCCGATTTCAATCAGGTCGGCACCGTTCTCCGCCAGGGCAATACCCGCGGCGATGGTTTCCGCCACGGTGGGGTATCCGGCCGGCAGGTAGCCAATCAGCGCGGCGCGGCCTTCGGCAGCCGCCCGGTCAATGGCGGCCGCGGCCTTGCTCTGCCGGACTTCGGTGCTCACAGCTGTTCCCCTTCTTTGCCGATCTCGGCTTCGGCTGACTGATCATCCAGCAGGTTGAACCATTCAGCGGCGGTGGCCACGTCCTTGTCGCCGCGGCCGGAGAGGTTAACCAGCACGATCTTTTCGGACGCGTCGCCTTCTTCCGCGAGCCTGCGGCCCACCTTGATGGCCCCGGCCAGGGCGTGCGCGGATTCGATGGCGGGAATGATCCCCTCGGTGCGGCACAGCAGCTGGAAGGCGTCCATGGCTTCGGCGTCGGTGATGGGTTCATAGCTGACCCGGCCGATGTCGGAGAGGTAGGAATGCTCCGGACCTACGCCGGGGTAGTCCAGGCCGGCGGAGATGGAATGCGATTCGACGGTCTGCCCGTCCTCATCCTGCATCAGGTAGGACCGCGCGCCGTGCAGCACACCCGGGCGGCCCAGGGTGATGGTGGCGGCGTGGCGGCCGGTTTCAACCCCGTCGCCGCCGGCCTCGAAGCCGTAGATTTTCACTGACGGATCATCCAGGAACCCGTGGAAGATGCCGATGGCGTTGGAGCCGCCGCCAATGCATGCGCAGACTGCATCCGGCAGCCGGCCGGTCTGCTCCAGCATCTGGGCGCGGGCTTCCTCGCCGATGACTTCGTGGAAGTACCGCACCATGGCCGGGAACGGGTGCGCCCCCGCGGCGGTGCCGAGCAGGTAATGCGTGTTGTCCACGTTGGCCACCCAGTCCCGCAGGGCCTCGTTGATGGCGTCCTTCAGGGTCTCGGAGCCGTTGGTCACCGGAATGACCTTCGCGCCGAGCAGTTCCATCCGGGCAACGTTCAGGGCCTGGCGGCGGCAGTCCTCTGCCCCCATGTAGACCACACACTCCAGCCCCAGCAGGGCTGCGGCGGTGGCGCTGGCGACACCGTGCTGGCCGGCACCGGTCTCGGCAATCACCCGGGTCTTGCCCATCCGCTTGGCGAGCAAGGCCTGGCCCAGGACGTTGTTGATCTTGTGTGAACCGGTGTGGTTGAGGTCCTCGCGCTTGAGGAAGATCCGCACCCCGCCGGCATGCTCCGCAAAGCGTTTGGCCTCCGTGAGCAGGGACGGACGGCCGGAGTAGTTCTTGTTCAGGTCCGCAACCTGGGCAGTGAACTCCGGGTCGGCCTTGGCCTTCTCGAAGGTCTCTTCCAGCTCATCGAGGGCCGCAATCAGGGATTCGGGCATCCATCGGCCGCCGTACTCGCCGAAATACGGACCGGAGGCATGGCGGAGGGAGGCTCCCCCGCTGAGGAAGGCCTCGGTGACGCTTCCTGATCCGGTCTCTGCGGCAGCGCCCGCTGCCTGTGCCTGTTCCGACTTCCCGATCATGGGGTTTCTGTCCTGTCCTGCTTGAGCCCGGGCTATCGCTGCCCGGACAGGGAGTTTGGAGCTATGGGTTGGCTTCCACGGCGCCGCGCGCGGCAATGGCGCCTGCCCCCGCTGCGGTGAATTCGCCGATGGTCTGTGCCGGGGTGGCGTGCTTTACCAGCGCCTCACCCACCAGCACCGCGTTTGCCCCGTGGGAGGCATAGTGTTCGACGTCGGCGGCATCACGGACACCGGACTCGGCAATCACCACGGGCCCGGCGGGAATGCTGCCGGCGAGCGAGGCGAACACCGAACGGTCGACGTCGAGCGTCTTGAGGTTGCGGACGTTGATGCCGATGATCCGGGCACCCAGCGCCACGGCGCGCTCGACTTCCTCAGGGGTGTGCGTCTCCACGAGGGCGTTCATGCCCAGCTCGTGGGTGAGGTCGAGGAAACTGCGCAGCTGCGCGTCGTCCAGCGCCGCCACGATCAGCAGGATCAGGTCCGCGCCGTGTGCCCGCGCCTCCCAGATCTGGTACTCGTCAACGGTGAAGTCCTTGCGCAGGACCGGAATTCCTACCGCGGCGCGGACGGCGTCCAGGTCCGCCAGCGAGCCGCCGAACCGGCGCTCCTCGGTGAGGACGCTGATAACGGCCGCTCCCCCGCGCTCGTAGCTGGCTGCGAGGGCAGCCGGGTCCGCAATGTCGGCCAGGGCGCCCTTTGAGGGGCTGCTGCGCTTGACCTCGGCGATGACCCGCAGCTCGGTACGCGGATCAGCGTTTCCGCCGAGCGCCGCGAAGGCATCAAGCGGCGCCGGAGCCAGGGCAGCGGCGTCGCGCACCTGCTCCAGCGATACGCCCTGCCGGCGCCGGGAGAGATCTTCCCGGACGCCGGCAATGATGTCGTCGAGAACGCTCACCTAGTGGCTGCTGTTCTTCAGCTTTGATCCGTTGACGCCGTAGCCTGCCTTGCGCATGATGAAGCCCACAACCAGGCCGATGAGCATCACGGCGATGCCGGCGAAGAAGCCAACGAAGCTGGCCATGATGTAGGCGACGGATGAAACAGCGGCACCAACGATCATGATGAGGACGCAGGTCCAGGCGGCGGGGGTGTTGCCGTGCCCAATGGTCTCGTCGTGGATGCTGGCGTGGGCTTCGCCCTCGTTTTCCTGGCCGGCTTCGAGGCGCTGGTCAGTGGTGTTTGTGCTCATGGTGAATCTCCTCATTAACGAATCTGGGTTCCATTCTGCCATTAGCTGGACGGAAACCCTCTTATATGTAGCTTTGGTGCGGGTCTATTTGTCGGTCGGGTCTTCGCCGCGGGAGAGCTGGTCCCAGCCGTCAATCTCGTCCACGGGTTCCGCGTCCCGGTCATTGCTGCCGGCTGCGGCGTCTCCGGGGGTGTTCGCGCCGGTTCCGCCCTCGCGGTCCCCCGCGGCACCTGCCGCCGGCGCAGCATAGCGGCGCGAGGTGCTCCAGTGCCGTCCCGCGAGGGAGAGCCAGACACCGGCCAGGGCAATGAGGATGCCGATCACCAGTGCCACATACGGCATGGCGGTCACTTCCACCGCGGTGCCCTCGGCGGAGCTGACGCCGATGGCCTTGCCAATGGCGCCGGCGGCGCCCTGGAGCGGGTCGCTGATGATCCGGTAGCTGGCCACCGCCACTCCGATGCCGGAGATCACCAGGATCACGCCGATGATCCAGCGGGCAATCCGTCCGGCAATGGCGGCTGCCAGGGCGGCGGCCACGGCCACGACGGCGAAGGCGGTGACTGCGGTGGCCGCGTCACTGCCGGCGACAGCCACATCCGGGGTCACGACGTCGGTGGCCGGGAGTGTGACGTTCAGCCAGGTGCGGGTTGTGGTGCCGAAGGCGAGGGCCGCCAGCAGGACGGTTCCCATCACAACGGTTGCCTTGCGCCGCCAGCGGGGTGCCGGCGGGGTGGAGCGGGATGATGCGGCGGGCGTGGTGCTCACTTGTCTGCTTCCTGGGGTACGGATTCCTGCGGTCGGGTGGCGGGTGCGGAGGGCGCGGAAGTGCGGTCCGCCGGTTTACCCGGTCCGGTTTCACCCGGTGCGGCGACAGTTTTCAGCGAGCCGGCGATGAGCGCCGCCCGGAGGGGTGCAGCCGCCTTGTTGACGGTTTCCTGTGCTTCGGCTTCCAGATCAGAGTCGTTGACTATTCCGCCGCCGGCCTGCACGTAGGCCTTTCCATCCCGCAGCAGCGCCGAGCGGATGGCGATGGCCATATCCATGTCTCCGGCGAAGTCCAGGTATCCGACCACGCCGCCGTAGATGCCGCGGCGGTGCGGCTCAACTTCGTCGAGCAGGCGCAGGGCCCGCGGCTTCGGCGCACCGGAGAGGGTGCCCGCTGGGAAGGTGGCCGCGAGGACGTCGTAGGCCGTGGAGGTGTCGGCCAGGCGTCCGACGACGGTGGAGACCAGGTGCATGATGTGGCTGAACCGTTCCACTTCCATGAACTGGGTGACGTCGATGCTGCCGGGGCGGCAGACCTTGGAAAGGTCGTTGCGGGCCAGGTCCACCAGCATCAGGTGCTCGGCGCGTTCCTTTTCGTCTTCCAGCAGTTCCTCGGCCAGTGCCCGGTCGAGTTCGGAGGTCCGGCCGCGGGGGCGGGAGCCGGCAATCGGGTGGGTGATGACATCGCGGCCGGTGACCGTGACCAGGGCTTCCGGCGAGGATCCCACTACATTGAACGGGTTGCCGTGGGCGTCTTCGAAGTTGAAGAGGTACATGTAGGGGCTGGGGTTGGTGGTGCGCAGGACCCGGTAGACATCCAACGCCGCAGCATGGCACTCGGCCTCGAAGCGGCGTGAAATGACCACCTGGAACACTTCACCGTCCACGATGGCCTGCTTGCCCCGCTGCACTGCCCGGGTGTAGTCGGGTTTCGGCCAGCTTTCCTTGACGTTGGCGGTCAGGTCGGCGGCGTCGACTCCGCCTGCGGGCAGCACGGACACTGCCTGTGGTGTGGGTGCCGCGAGGCGGTCGAGCATGGAGCGAAGGCGGCCGACGGCGTCATGCCACGCCTCATCGACCCGCTCGTCCGAACCGTCGAAGTTGATGGCATTGGCAACCAGCGTCACCGTGCCGTCACTGTTGTCATGGATGGCCATGTCAGAGACCAGGTTCATGGCGATTTCCGGCAGGTCCAGGTCATCCGCGGGCGGGTTGGGCAGCTTTTCCCAGTGCCGCACGGTTTCCCAGCCGACAAAACCCACCATGCCGGAGGTGAACGGGGGAACCTCGTCGAAGCGGTCAGTGGCCAGCAGCTCCACGGTCCGGGCCAGGGCTTCCACCGGGCTGCCATCCACGGGAACACCGGCCGGCGGCTGGCCGAGCCAGTGCGCTTTTCCATCCAGGGTGGTCAGGGTGGCCCGGGAGCGGGCGCCGATGAAGGAATACCGGGACCAGACGCCGCCGGACGCGGCGGATTCCATCAGGAAGGTTCCCGGCTCGCCGTTGGTGAGCTTGCGGTAGATCCCGATAGGGGTGTGTGCGTCCGCCAGGACCGTCAGGCGGACCGGGATGACCCGGCGGTCGGCGGCCAGGGACCGGAATTCCTCCAGGCCGGGGCGGATGGCTCCAAGATCGCGCATGGTGTTCTGCTTCCCTATCGGGTTCGGGTACGGCTGGTGATGATGGTGCGGCGTTGCGGGAGGTCCGGTCAGCGGGTGCCGACGGCGGCATCGAGTTCGCGGCCGTCAAAGCAGGTCCGGGTGCCGGTGTGGCACGCAGCCCCGACCTGATCCACACGGACCAGCAGGGCGTCGCCGTCGCAGTCCAGCGCCACGGACTTTACCCACTGCACATGTCCGGAGGTGTCGCCCTTGCGCCAGTATTCCTGCCGGGAGCGGGACCAGAAGGTGACCCGTCCGCTGGTCAGCGTACGGTGCAGGGCTTCCTCATCCATCCAGCCCAGCATCAGGACCTCGTTGGTGTCGTACTGCTGAACGATGGCGGCCACCAGCCCGGCGTCGTCGCGCTTCAGGGCGGCGCGGAGCTCGGGGGCAAGCTGAGGAGTCTGGGGAGAAGGTGTGGAGGACATCGTACTGATTCTACTGCCCGCTGCCATCTCACTGCCCAACCCGGGGTAATGTGCCGCCACGCCGCCCATTTCCGGCGTTCCGTGCTAGTTTCAGCAGTGATGCATTACGTAGAACCGTCCCGTGAAGTCCTTGCCGAGACCTTGCTCGCGGCGGGTCCTGATGCGCCCACGCTCTGCAACGGATGGCAGACCCGGCAGCTGGCCGCACACCTGTACCTGCGCGAGCACAAAATCAGTTCCGCCGTGGGCCTGTTCGTGAAGCCGCTGGCCGGGCGGGCTGACCGTGCCCTCGAAGAAGTTGCGCAGAAAGCCTCCACCACGGAGAGCTATGCCAGGCTTGTCCGCCAGTTCCGGTCCGGACCGCCGCTGCTCTCCCCCATGAAGATCAAGTCCGTGGACAACAGCGCCAACCTCAGCGAGTACTTTGTCCACACCGAGGACATCCGCCGTGCCGGCACCGACCGGTGGGCGCCGCGGGCCCTGGACAACGACTATTCGGATGCCCTCTGGGCCGAGCTGATCAAGCGTGCTGCCATCCTCTACCGCGGCGTGGACCTGGGAATCGTCCTGGTCCGCCCGGACGGCCCCCGGCATGTGGCCAAGCGGGCGCCCGTGTCGGTGGCGATTGTCGGCGAGCCCGGTGAGCTGCTGATGCATGCCCACGGCCGCACCCGCCATGCCCTGGTGATGTTCGAGGGCCAGCCGGATGCGGTTGCACTGCTGGAAAGTGCGGAGATCGGAATCTAGGTTCCGACCCCCGCACGGCGCCGTTGGTTCCGGCGCCTAACCTGCGGGATCAGTGTCCGCTTTGTCCGGTGTGTGTCCGGCGGCTGCCGCCCTCGTGTCACCGCTGGTGTGCGCGTCCTTCTTACCAAAGGGCAGCACCTTTTTCACGGGGATCAACACCGTCATGACTACCAGGCCCCAGGCGAGTCCTACGACGGCTGAGCACAGCGTGTTCACCAGCCAGGCCAGGAAACCGCCCACCACTGCAACTCCGGCGAACGGATGCTCCAGGGTATGGACCAGGTCATAGGGTGCGTGCCAGCCAAGGTCGGACGCCCCTACCAGCATGATGTGCCCGCCCACCCAGAGCATCGCGATGGTTCCCACGAAGGTGATCGCCGCCAGTACAGCAGGCATACCCTTCACCAGCAGGCCGCCGAGGCGCTGCGAGCCGGCTGACTCCTTCTTCGCCAGATGCAGGCCGATGTCGTCCATTTTGACGATCAGCCCCACAGCTCCATACACAAGGATGGTGATCGCAATGGCGACGACCACGAGGATGACCGCACGTACCCAGATGGAGGCATCGCCCACCTCGTTCATGGAGATGACCATGATCTCGCAGGAGAGGATGAAGTCCGTGGTGATGGCTCCCTTGACCACCTTGGACTCGGCGTCGGGCCCCCGCTCTACCGCCGGGGCCTCCTTGTCCTCATGGTGGCCAAAGAACTTGTGCCAGACCTTCTCTGCGCCCTCATAGCAGAGGTACGTGCCGCCGAGCATCAGGATGAACGGAATCACGCCCGGGATGAAGGCGCTGATCAGCAGCAGGGCCGGCAGGATGATGAGCAGCTTGTTCCGCAGCGAACCCCAGAAGATCTTTTTGATCATCGGGAGTTCGCGGGACGGGTCGGCACCGGAGACGTACTGCGGCGTCACCGCTGCATCGTCTATGACGACGCCGGCGGCCTTGGCTCCGGCTTTCGCTGCTCCCGCTGCGATGTCATCCACGGATGCGGCCGCGATGCGTGCCAGGGCGGCGACGTCATCCAGCAGGGCGACGAGCCCGCCGCTCACAGGCCGGCTCCGTGCTGATGTGATCCGGGCGGTTGGTCATGGAGAGCGCCCTCGAGGCGCAAAATTGGCATACCGGAATTATAGAACCGGCGGGCAGCAGGTTCCCGGCTCAACAGGACCTATCGCCAAAGGAAGTACGTCCACGGTCTCTGTCCAGGCGAATCCTCCTTGAGCTCACCAGCCGAAAATATCTGCGCTGGTGACAACGTCTCCAACGCGGATACGTTCATAGGAATCATCCCAGGGTTCCAACCCCATATGGGCCTTCATCGCCTTTTCGAAGCGGATGGGTGCCGTGTTGTCCCTGAACGGGATGACCTCGGCCTCTACTGCCGTGGCGGGACGCCAGACTTCGCCTTTGAAGTCTTCAATCATGCAGTTCCCCATCTCAGCAGTGCCGGTTTTGTAGGCAGGCAGATACTTCTTTCCACCCACTGGCCGATTGTCCACTACCTTCCAATGCCCGTGACCAATCAGTGCATCAAAGGTCAATCCCGCGAGGACCGGCTCAGCACCAAGGGCTTCCGGAAGCCGCAAGGGAAGTTCGTCCACCCGCACAGCGAAGTCCCGTACAACTATGTAATACGCGCTATGGAAGGACGAGATAACCTGTCCCACGCTGACCCTTCCGTCGCCCAGCGGGATCGTAAAGATGTCACCGTCCCTCGGGGTCGCTGCTCTTTGACCCTTGCCCATTCGGCTCCTCTCATCCTTTCGCCTCTTTCATCGCTCACGTTAGTCGCCGAAGAGGTCCGCACTGGTGACAATATCCCCTGCTCTCAGATCATCTCCCAAGGGAACCTTGAAGACATCCCCGTCTTTCAGCGTGGGAAAGGTTAGTCGCTCTTCCATGACGCTCAGAATCCCACGCCCGCAGTTCTGCGGCAGCATCCGACTCGCCCTACGGCGTGGTCGTTGCAGTAACCAGGTGAGCCGCCGTCGTACGGACGTTCACTCTCAGGCGTACTTCTCCAAAAAACGGTCTGCATATGCCACGTAATCCCGAGAGGCAGCATCCGTCTTATTCGCCGCTTCCCGCTGCTGCTCCCTCACGAAGTCCACAGCCTCCTCGCGTCGGCCTGTCAGTGCCAGGGCTATGGGGTAAGTCTTCCGCGGTAAACCCGGATGGGCGCTGAACTGCGAGGGCGGCCGCAACCTCTCGACCACTCCCTCAGGATCACAGAGGGACTCCATAAACGGGATTCCCCAACGGACCACATCGTCCAGGACACCTTCCAGCTGAAAAGGTTCCCCTGCTGCGTCCCGCACACGCCATTGGGCGCCGTTATGCGGCCCCTTCACAAGCTCGTAACTCAACGGCTGGGACAGCGTCGGCGACACGCTCTTCGGGAGTTGAGGATTCAGCTCCCGAAAAACTTTTTCAAGCGGCTTCCAGCGCACCCCCACCACAGGCAACACATCCACCGGCCCCGCACCGCGATAGCCCGCCGAGTTCAATCCCAGCCAACCCTGCCAGTCTTTCCCCAAAGGCAGCGTATGAATGAATCCCGACTTACGAAACCCGTGCTCCCTGACGAGAACGTCCCACGCGCCGAACAATTCGTCCTCTACTGACACGCAGCACTCCTATCGGTTATATCGCGGGATCGTACCTACGGATCTGAACTCGCCGTGGATCAACTCCAGTCGAACTCGATGAAGTCTCGAGCCGCTGCTAGGAACCATTCCTCCATAGTGGAGTACTCCCGCCCCACACGGCGTATCGGCATCCCGTTCTCGTCCGGCCAAAGATCCCAGTCATCAATCACTACGACTTTGCTGCCGGTCCAGCACGCCACGTCGTCATCATCGGTCCTTCGGGCAAAAGGAATGATTTCCCAGCCGGGGAGTACCTTGTCGATATGCTGTGCCCGCTGCGTCTGGGCCTCTCCAACCTTTTCAGTCTCGGAAGAGATCTGCACTCTTAACATTCTTTTCTGCTCGGAGGTTATCAAAGGAGTCTCTCCAAGGTTCCAAACCAACGTGGACTCGGAGAGCATCTTCAAAGATCGCAGCAGATAATGTAGTCCTGTTGGGCAGTATCTCCTTTTCCAATTCAGTGGCAGGGCGCATTCTCTCACCAGAAAAGTCCACCACCATGTACTCTCCTGGGGCCTGCCACCCGACTTTGTATGCCGGGAGGTATTTTCGACTGTCTACGGTCCTGTTCTCGAGTACCTGCCATCGCCCTGGTCGGAACAGAGCATCCCTCGACAATCCAGCAAAGACTGGCTCAGACTGGAGCGCCTCCGTGACCAGCGGAGGCACTTCTTCCTCCGATGCCACGAAATCGAAAATAACCACGTAATAGGCGGACAAGTATGAAGAAACAACTTGGCCAACCGCCGCCCTGCCATCGCCTAGAGGAATCTTGAAGACGTCACCGTCTTTCAAAGAAGCCCATTTTTGAGCCCTTACCATAGATCTCCTCCGGCATCTGCATATCGCTTATCATTCATCTGGTGTCGCTTGTTCGAAAGCAGACCATCCGGATTCCCCTTGTTTGTTGGCCCGCCATAACACCAGGGAGCTGTCCTTACGCTGCCCGACTTCCCTCGCCTGCTCCACGGTCTCCGCCAGGTGAACATTCCGGCGCCCCATCGGCAGGATCCCGGCAACCCGAATGACCGGGACAGTATCTCGCGCGGTCCCGTGGAAAAGCACCGCGGGCGGCTCAATGGGTTCCTCCGCCGGCCGAACCGGCACGGAATGGCCGTGCACCGCACGAATCCGTCCATCACTTATCTGATGGCGCTTTTTCCCAGCAGCCTGAAGCACCCCGTGAAGCATCACCTCGTCAACGGCCTCCCACTCCGGACCTAACCGATGCAGGGCAGCAAGCACTCGAGCAACCGGCGCCCATCCCTCCGGATCCAGCACCAGCCCATACTCACCCGGGGCATGACGAAGCGCATGGGACAACACCCTGCTGATCTCGGACCGGCTCGGAGTACTCGTCAATTGCGTGGTCTTTCGGTGTGCCGGGCGGAACTGTTCGAGGGCCAATCCCCTTACCGGACCCTTCTGGGGGCCCAGGTCAACTCCAGTCGAACTCGATGAAGTCTCGGGCGGCAGCAAGGAACCATTCCTCCATCGAGCCATACTCACGTGCCACCAAACGTCGGGGGCCGTTCTCATCCCAAATAAGATCCCAGTCATCGATCACTACAACCTTGCTGCCGGTCCAGCACGCCACGTCGTCGTTATCGGTCCGACGGGCAAAGGGAATGATCCCCCACCCCGGGAATACCTGCTCAATATGTTGAGCCCGCCGCAGCTGCATCTCTCCCTGTAATACCGCCCACGGATCCAGATCGGTAATGCCACACTCAATCATGTGGGCATAAAGAGCAGGCAGCGATTGAATTTCTCTCATCGCGTCATCTTAGGCGTCGCTGCATGGGCCCACGCATGCAAAAACACTACAATTCAGCGCCGCTAACGCGTCGAACATCGGGGTCTCCGCAGGGGCGTCGTCCCCTCAGTGTCCGGGTGGTCGAAGAATTTCTCCACGGTCGCTGACCAAAGCAACAGCAACACCATGCTTGGAAGCCAAAGAAGTGAAAAGCTCCCGCGCTTCCGGCTCCTGACTCCACGCGAACGCCCCGTAGACCACTGTGGTTCCGATCGAGTAGTCAGCAAGACGATCTTCCAAGCCGGGATCCTGGTCGAGCTCCACATCCGTCGGAGAATCAGGTCCGTTCATGGGAGGAAAGGTTTGAATTAGCTCCTTGTAAAACCTGTTCAACGAGGGACTTGTTACGGCTACGTCATCGTATGAATGATTCTCTGCCCAACGCGACTGTTCAGCCCACCATGCGGGGAAATCTGCTTCAACCACACTGTCGGATTCGAACGCTAAAATATCGTAAGTCATAACGTGGAGACTACCTTTCCGTCGGTGTCTTGATCCTTGATACACGGACGTTTCTCAAGAGATCGGTTGTCTCTCTATCTTCTGCTCAATGAGGCCAACTATTTCCAATCTTGGTGTTACTAAATCACCTAGTACCCCCAGTCGCACAGCGATAATAAGCAACCACCCCTGCGCACCTTCTTTCACCGTATGATAATCAGCTGGATAGCGGGCACCTCGCAACATACCGTCCAGGTTCACATGCTCTTGGACCCGACCGACTCTAAAGCGAACGTCCTAGGAAGAATTATGTCCTCCCACACAACAGGGATAGGCGCCTTCGGGTCACCTTGGTTGCCCTGACGTACGTCGGCTGCGCTCTCAGGCGTACTTCTCCAGGAAACGGTCGGCGTATTCAACATAGAATTTAGAAGCCAGGTCCGGTTTATCAGCAACTTCCTGTAAGTGCTGAGTCACCACCTTTACGGCCTCTGATCGGCGGTCAGTCAATACCAAAGCAATTGGATAGGTCATCCAGGAGGCCGCAGGGTTAACCGCGAACTGCGAAGGCGGACGAAGTCTTTCGACAACCACCGACGGATCGCAGAGAGATTCCATAAACGGAACACCCCAACGAAGCACGGCGTCAACAGCCTCTTCCAGATGCACCGGCGCATCTTTGTCGGCCCGTACACGCCATTGCGCCCCGTCGTGACCTGGAACGAGGGTATAAAGCGGCCTGGACAGAGTGGACGTCGTACTCTTGGGAACCTTCGGATTCAGTTCTTCAAATATCGTACCCAGAGGCTTCCACCGCACTCCCACCACCGGCAGTGCATCCACCGGCCCCGCACCGTTGTACGTCGCCAGATTCACGCCTACCACGCCAAGCCAATCTTTTCCGAAAGGTATCGTGCTCAAACCACGGACCTTGCGAAAACCATGCTCTTTCAACAAGCCTGCCCAAGCGGCAAGCACCTCATCCTGCAACGACATCCAAGCTCCGTTTCACTTATATGGCCGGGACGTACTTATCCACTTGCACTTCTATCGGGCCGATAGGCACTCCGGGCTCAAACTGGGCCTCGTGGGCATGTTCCCCTACAGGTATGCCACGCATTTCACGAAGAATGGGATACGCAATCTTCTGGTTTTTCGTTGGGCCCGCGTGCGGGCCGTTTTTGCCTCAATAAGGTAAACAGTACCGTCGGGTCGTTCAGCCACAATGTCCAATTGTGTCCGGACACCGCCCACGTCAAACGTAACTTCCGTACCAAGCAGTTTGTCGCCGCACTGTAAGAGGGCGTCAATCGATGCATCTACACCTCTCTGCCCCTTAGCTACCAGCTCGGCGCCACCGCGTTTCGGGGCAGCACGGGCGAGCCCGGCAAGGCTCGGGTCTTTAGTCTGGGCCAGGTATTCGCCGCCCCCGGTGATCGCCCAGTCCACACCTGCTTCTACCGCCGCACGCACCACAGGGTTGTTGAACGGCCCTGCCCACCGCCGCGCCGGCGCCGAAACCAAGGATGCCCAGGCCCCCGGAGATTCCGGTCTGGACCCAGTTCACTTCCCCCGTAGTGGCTTTCTGGATGACGACGTCGGCACCAAAGCTGATCAGACCGGCGCCGAAGACCTGGCCGCCGGGAACGAACATCACTGCCGCCCCGCCGACGATCGCGGCACCGCCGACAATGTATTCCCAGTTGCCCTTCACCTAGTCCCCCGCAGCAGCCAGCGCACCGCGACTGGAGGCGTCATACGCCTTCAAATCCTCATCGGTCAGCGGACGCAGACCCGTGGGGTCGCTGGCGTTCAGCGGGTTGTTGCCCCCATAGGAGTACGGGTTGCCGTCCCAACCGGCACCCAGGACCGGAGACAGCGGGTCGGTGGAGAGGAAGCCCCGGGCCGCCGGATCATACGCGCGGGCGCCGAGCCATTCCAGGCCGGCAATATCCAGGCCACCGTCACCGGTCAGACCGATACCGGCTGGCAAACCACCGGCCATTCCGCGGATTGCGCCCGGGCCGGGCCCGGCGCTTCCGGACATGGCACCCGGTTCCGGGATCACAGAGGCACCCAGCACCGCCCACGGATCGTCCTGATCCGTGGCCCGGGCAGCACGCCATCCCGGTGCGATCCAGGCATCCCCTACCCCGGTCACCCCGTCGGGCAGGTTCAACACCTGGGCCGCACCGTTCCCGTTATGGCAGGTGCTTTTTCTCGCGTCCAGCGGCGTCCGTCCAATGGGTGGCATTCCCGTCCGGATCAGTCTGGGAGAGCTGGCATCCCCCACGTTCCCACTACTGCGTGGCTACCGAAGAAAGTACGACCGAGGCGGTACAGCCCGTCTCGCGAACCGCCGCACAGCCTGAATTGTCTCCATGTAATCATTCGTGCGTTCAATGTTCGGTCTCCCATCAGGGTGAGCAAAATATATGTCCGTAACCCGGCCCGATCCAGCGCCTAAGGCCTCAATGATGCCGCGGCACACCTCGTACAGATCCTTCTTTGAAGGATTCGTTTTGAGTTCATCTGCCCATCGTTGAAACCTATTAGCTGCTGTACCCTTCCCATATTCTTCAAGATAGGTCGAGAGCTTCAACAAGAGTCGAATACCCACATCTAGTCGTGGTTCAGTCAATTTCAGCTCCCAATCGTTGATGATTCTGCCCTGTGTGTGCGACTTGGGAATGTGTACCTGCGGCGTGAACTGCGCTTCCCTCAGCCGGGGGTTGTGCACGGTCCTAATCCGGCCCGCAGCGTTTCGGGAATAGGTCGTGGTGGTGCCGGCGGTGTCAGTGAAGGACGTACGGTAACCGTCCGCGTAATAACACCAGGCCATGCCCTCGGCTCCGCGGGTGCGGGAGACCAGCTGGCCCCGCCGGCATGCGAAGCAATTTACCGCTGCAATTGGGAATCGTTATAAACCCTCCCGGTGGGATATTCCACCCACTTTGTTGTCCCTCCTTCCTCGTATAAGGCAGTCGCAATCATCTCGCACTCCTGCCAGTCGCGGCGCGATCCTCCGGGAGGGACACCCAGCGCCGCAGGAAGATCCCTCAACCGAACACGTTTGGGCTCGTTTTCAGGTGACAAGACAAGGTACTCAGGGTCGGCTACAAACCCAAACAGCCTACGTCGCGGTGAAGACACGAGCCGGAAGTATGAGGGATTATTCGGCGGCATAATATGTGCATCTCCTAGAGTTTCAGGTCCCAAGATGCCTGCGGATCCTGACTATAGCCAGGATAACCTGCTACGCGCTCTAGTTCCTCGTCGTAGTAGGGGCTCGGATCCATTGGCGTTATCCCCCGACCCGAGGACCCATCGGCGCTCCAATGTCCACAAGATCCTTGCCCTGCATTATTTGATTATTAATCCACTTCTCATTCGCCCATACGTGCAAGCCGACGTGATGCCGTTCTGACAGGTGCTTTCTGGTGAAGTCATAAATCGGGACCGGCAAACGTTCAGCGGGTTGTTGCCCGCATAGGAGTACGGGTTGCCGTCCCAGCCTGCACCGAGCACCGGGGACAGCGGGTCGGCGGAGAGGAAGCCCCTGGCTCCCGGATCATACGCGCGGGCACCAAACCATTCCAAGCCCGCAACATCCAGGCCACCGTCACCGGTCAGACCGATACCGGCCGGCAACCCACCGGCTGTTCCGGGGGTGGCGCCCAGAGCGGACCCGGTGGAGACGGCGCCCGGTTCCGGAATGACCGAGGCACCCAGCACCGCCCACGGATCGTCCTGGTCCGTGGCCCAGGCAGCACGCCATCCCGGTGCGATCCAGGCATCACCGATCCCGGTCACCCCGCCGGGCAGGCTCAACACCTGCTCGTCACCAACGCCAGCCAGCGTGGGAACTGCACTGGCACTGTCCCACCACACCGGGCAGCCGTCCACCGACGCCAACTCGCCGAGGGCATCTATCCACAACTCATGCCGGGCAGTCTCGGCGCCGTCCGGGGTGCGGTCCACAGTTTCTCCTGCAGGTACCCGGTCTCGCCCCAGGCGTATTCGGTCCAGGACCCGTCCGGGCGAATCAGCCGGGACCTCCGGCCGAGCCCGTCGTAGACATATTCCGTCCGGGACCCGTCCGGCTCGGTGACGGAGGTCAGTTCCCCGGCAACGTCATAGGCATACACCCGCGACCCGGCCGGGGTGTGTTCTAAGGCACCGCCCTAGACACACCTCCGTCAATCTCTCTGCTGATTGTCTTCTGAATGCGCTTGCGAGAATCGAGCCGCTCGTTGGAGCGGTGACATACGACGTCGTCGGGGGCCCGGGGCACTGCTTGTCCGCCCCAGGGACCTAGCCCGACGCAGGACTGCAGGGCGCACCGGACGGCCTAGGCGCCATTCGCAAAGTTAGTCAGTTTGTGAAGGAGGGCTTCGTATTCGGCATTCAATGACTCATCGATTACTCCATCGCTGTAAACGTAACGATCGCTAAGACTGCCGCTGCCGTTTCCGAAACTTCTCGCGACCCCAAGCCTTAGCCTCCAACACAGTCTCGGGTGACTGATCTTTTCGAAGCTTCCCGGCGACTTCGTCATACCCCTGTGCCAAATCCGATAGGCCCATCACCCGCAGAATGAAGGCGAAGCGGGACATATCTCCAGTTAGCAGACCAGTCTTGTTTTGCATGGTTTACTCGTACCCCCCTTACTCCCATACCTTCTGCCGCCCGTATACCTAGTTGTCAGTCGCTAACGTCCAGTATGTTTACCGCGGCCGCAGGGATGGGACCGGACAGCCAGACTCCGGACTCCGACCGATAGAAGGAAACACCGCGCGAGACGGCCAGACCGGTATCAATGGCAAGAATCACCGGGGAGCTGTCCTTACGCTGCCCGACTTCCCTCGCCTGCTCCGCGGTCTCCGCCAGGTGAACATACCGGCGCCCCATGGGCAAAACTCCGGCAGCCCGAATCACCGGCACAGTATCCCGCGCGGTCCCGTGGAAAAGCACCGCGGGCGGCTCCATGGGTTCCTCCGCCGGGCGCACAGGCACGGAATGTCCGTGCACGGCCCGGATTCGTCCATCGCTTATCTGATGGCGCTTTTTTCCAGCAGCCTCAAGCACCCCGTGGAGCATCACCTCGTCAACGGCTTCCCACTCCGGACCTAACCGATGCAGGGCAGCGAGCACCTGAGGAACCGGCGCCCACCCTTCCGGATCCAGCACCAGTCCATATTCACCCGGGGCATGGCGAAGCGCGTGGGATAACACCCTGCTGATCGCTGACCGGCTCGGAGTACTCGTCAATTGCGTGGTGCCTTTCGGTGTGCCGGGCGGAACTGTTCATTTTCTCCCCTGGGAGCAATCCGGGTACAAGGGCCAATCCCCCTATCAGACCCTTCTGGGGGCCCAGGTCAACTCCAGTCGAACTCGATGAAGTCCCGGGCGGCAGCAAGGAACCATTCCTCCATGGAGGCGTATTCCCGTTCCACCTTGCGCCAAGGCGCGCCATTCTCGTCCGGCCAGACATCCCAGTCATCGATCACTACAACCTTGCTGCCGGTCCAGCACGCCACATCATCGTTATCAGTCCTCCGCGCAAAAGGAATGATCCCCCAGCCTGGGAGTACCTTCTCAATATGTTGAGCCCGCCGCAGCTGCATTTCTCCCCGTAACACCGCCCATGGATCCAGATCGGTAATCCCGCACTCAATCATGTGCTCATACAAAGCGGGGAGCGATTCTATCTCTTTCATTGCATTAGTTCCTTCGAAATGTTAGTCCCCGGACCATCCGATGAACGGTGACCCCTGCGGATACGCGTTGCGGAAGGCTGCCCCCTGTTTTCCAATTCTATTTTCAACCGCTTCACCCCAGTTGCTGGCAGGCAAGCCCTTATTTGGCCCACGCGTGGCTGGAAAGCGGTCTCCCGTCGTGGGATCATCAAAAGGGTCGGAGTGATGATGGACATGAGCATAAAGGGGATTGTCTGTGTACCGGGCGGACAGCACTCGCCTGTGGTCAAGTGTTGTGTACCCGCCGTCAGGCATGATGACGACGTCGGCCGGATCCAGATCTTTCCATCCATCCTTAGCCATGTTATCGATTTTCTCTTGTAGCTCATTTACACTTCGCTGGCTGAAACGTACGTCAGCGGGGTCGAGCACAGTTACCGGAAAGTCTCCAAGCTTTTTGTACGGGAGGCTGGGACCGGGTACTGCGCTCGTGGCGCCGCCCCGTGCGGCAGCCGCCAACGCACCCGAGGCTGTATGCGGGCCCGGACCGTTGTAATAGTCCCCCGCCCCGGTAATTGCCCCTTCAACCCCATTCTCCACCGCCATCCGGATGACGGGATTGTTGACCATCCTGCCGGCGATCATTCCCACGCCGGCGCCGGTCATGCCTAGGCCTCCGGAAATCCCGGCCTGGACCCAGTTCACCTCACCAGTGGTGGCTTTCTGGATAACGACGTCGGCACCGAAACTGATCAGCCCCGCACCGAAGACCTGTCCGCCGGGCACGAACATCAGTGCCGCCCCGCCGATGATCGCGGCACCGCCGACAATGTATTCCCAGTTGTCCTTAGCCCAGTCCCCGGCAGCTGCCAGCGCACCGCGACTGGAGGCGTCGTAGGCTTTCAGGTCTTCATCGGTCAGCGGACGCAGACCCGTGGGATCGCTGGCGTTCAGCGGGTTGTTTCCCGCGTAGGAGTACGGGTTGCCGTCCCAGCCGGCACCCAGGACCGGGGACAGCGGGTCGGTGGAGAGGAAGCCCCGGGCCGCCGGATCATACGCGCGGGCGCCGAGCCATTCCAGGCTATCGGACGTTCTTTACAACTGGCGGAAGAAACGATCCTAGGCGGATCTCCCCTCCCGTGCGTTCTCAATGGCGAGTTGGCTTAGCATGGGACGACCACTTTTGTCCAGTTAGGCTGTGACTATGACAGCTCACATACCGACGCTTTCCGCTGTCACAGTCTTCGAAGGCAACGGATCCATGCTTGTTAAATATGAGTTGAGCAGCCCTGCACCACAGGGAGAGACATTCCTCGTCGGCATCCATGGGAAAAGCCGGAGCGGAGAGGTCTTCCGCCAGTTTGGTATCAAGTTCCATAACGGCACCAGGGCTGCCTATTTCGTCTTCGATCACATTGCAGCCAAACAAGAAAACTTCGATTACATTCCTGCCACGGAAGACGGAAACCAAATTCTGACGCCATACCCCGCGGGCCACTTTGAAGCGTTGGGGGATGCGCCGAAACTAAGGGGTTACCTTAATTACGCCGGAGTGGACCGACAAACAGACGTTCCTGTAGACGTCATCAAGTAGGTGCACTGAAAGGAAGCGGTGGCACGGGGCGGACCGCTATGGCTTCCATTTCGTCTAGTCATTCCGTTCGTCGGCTGCGACCTGTTTCCCTTCGAGTGCTTCAGGTGGATCTTCCGGGGCGCCGCGTAGGGTCCCGGCGAAGCATTGCACATCTGCATCGTCCATTAAGGTGAGACCCCCACACCCCGTTATATGCGGTGCGGACGCGCGAGGGCATCGCCGTCCCTGAGGGCAAGGCGCGGCTGCGGGGCACGACGCCGACTCTTTGAAACCACCAACGAAGATGCTTCTGCTTGTTTCGCCCCGGAAATGATTTCCGAAATGGATTCTCGGGCGGGAGCCATGCCGCTCGCCGGACGCTCTCAAGATGCCATCTTCGCTAGTTTCCTCTTCTCCCGGTAACTGCAATTCTCCTTGGAACTGCAGGTGCGTCACCGACGGGCAACGTTCTTAATCAGCGTTTTTTCTCGCCGCACGGGTGACCAAGGGGACAGTGAATCTTGTATGTGTGGACCGCCGTGCATCCGACACCTCTCTAAGATTGTTCTCTTTGACGGTCCCAGGATCCAGATCGCAGGGTTCCCTGCGACATCGGTCCCACTCTCCCCGGGTCGGCGGTAGCCGACCGGTGCCCTGAGGCACCTTCCAGACAGCCCTTGTCGCCAGGGGCCGCGGGTTCACTTCTCGCTTGTCTCAGAGACACCGCGACAACGTCGCAGGGGTCTCTGTCCACGACGGGCGGCAGCCCGAGTGGGAGCTGGGACCACTCGCGCCAGCGATGGTTCCAGGGGCACCCCGACGATGCGCAGCATTGGCGGGGCAAGAGAGCGCCAGCGAACGCAGTAGAAACCCTGAGCGCAGCGAAGGGCGAGGGAGCGCAGCGACCGAGGGGTGTCGGCTGTGCCGACCACCGAGCGTAGCGAGGTGCCACCCTTTCTTATGCCCTTTCCCTTTTTCCCTCACGTCTGGAGCTTTAGCGGAAGACTGAGGGGGTTTCTGCTGGTGTTTCAGCGGAAAGTAGCGCCTACCCACTGCTTCCTACCCGACCATTTATGGTTCCTACTCGTAGGAGGGAGGGTAGAGGTGGCGCTACTTTCCGCGGGTTTCGGGCCTTTTGCTTCCTACCGGGTTCTTAGGTGCATGGCACCCGGTAGGAAGCACTGCTGCAACGCAGCGCCACGGTCCTGCGACGGAGGAGTAGGAGCGTGTTCCAGGCCCGAAAAGAGGGGACGCAGTCCCCGTTCCAAACTCACCGGCAGGCCGCTGTGACGCAGGAACAGCGTTCCCATACGAGGTGGCCACGCGGTGACGGCTGAGGGACGAAGACGGATCCACGGGGGTGCCGAAGGCGCTGCGAAGCAGCAGCTGCAAGCTTGTCCCTGGACTGGGTTCAACGGCCCGTCAGGGTCCCTCCACACGCCTTCTCCGGCGACGCCGGCGTACCGGTAACGCAGCCGCTGCAGCGGCTGTCACGACCTCTGTTCCGGTGCCGTGGCCACAGCTTCACCGTGGCCGCGACGAACTGCTCAGCCGGCTGCAGCCGGCTGTTCCGAAGGTACTGCAGAACGTCGTTCCAGGATCGCCGGCGGACTCTGTGGATCCTTCCCAAAGGGAGGTAGCCGGCGGCCTCAGCGGATCCGTTCCGGAGCTCGAATCGCCACCCGCTCCACCCGTCCACACTCCTGGCAGCTTGCCTTCCGCCCTGGCTTGGCGCCCCCGGCCGCCGGGATGGTAAAAAATGCAGCCCTAAGGCTGCAACGTTGTGGACAAAGCTGGCTCGATTCTGGTCAAAAATTGTCCTGCCAAGGACGACAACTGGTGTTCTTGAGTGATGTTTTGATTACTTGCGGGCTTTCAAGGGTATCTGGCCCTTTTTGGGCCAGATCTCGGCACGATCCGGACGAATCGGACCCTAATTTGACCCAGTGCGATCAACAGCGCTTTCGTGGTCCAACAATGGCCCACGTCCGGCCCACAAATGGACACAGTGCAGGGCGGCCTCTATCGATATCCCGGTTCTGGCCCCGAACCGGACCAGAACCGGGCTGGTTCCGGTCCATTCAGTTATTTTGATGTCCGCCAGAAAGCAAGAAAACGCGGGCTGAAGAACCATCGTTGGGATCCGGGATGTGGCCTCGGCCTAGGTCCCCGCTGAGCTCCACCCGTTAGCAACGAACACACCGGCCTCAGCTCCCGGGGATCGACGGTGTGGTTGTCCAGGGCGCGCGACCGGGATGGCTGACACCGCGGAATCGCGACGACGAAACTATTGGGGGGTGCAAGCATTGTGCAACGGCGTTCCCTCCGGCTTGAAAAACTGGGTCCGAAGACGGGGGGTGGATGAGGTAGCGCTGCTGCGAGGAGTGCGCGGACGATGCTCGTTTGCCCAGCCTTGACCGGATGCTCGTCGCCCTGAGCTTCCCTTCGAAAGGTCACGGCCTCAGCAAACGACGGCCGGCCCATCCAGACGATATAGCTAAATATGCAATATATCCTCATTTATCAATGGATTATCACGGCGAAAGATATGCCCATTTCGCCTACTTTCGAAGAACTCGCAAAAGTCGCATCGTTAGTTTATTATTTAGGCATCCGACGTCGGATGCTGATTACCGCGTCAGGATTGCACTCCGGGACTTCCGTAATGAATGATGTGCTGCTGATTCGAGGTGATGCATGGAACGCCATGTGAACATGAACGGTATGGTGCCCTCGTTCTGTGGTCCGAGAAACTTCTATTCCAATAGGGAATGGTGGACGCGGGCCATGTGGGCCTTTGAGGCGATTTCTTCCCCTAGCGACCTCAAGTTTGGATATGGTGCTGCGATGCTGACCGTGCTTGCTCAGAGCGGTGCCGCCAGCAACGAGGAGAAGGCCCTTCTTGACACAGTCTGGAAAACGACCGGCACCCAGATGTGGGACTCGGCGATACGCCGTCTCCTTGCTGACAGCACACTTTCTGCGTCCGGTGACAATTCTCCGCCGGAGCGTCCAGAGCGTATTAGGGAAGGTTCAGGTTCTCTCTACCGAGAGGTCCTCGCTGCTCGCCTGAAAGTCGTCCTGGATCAGGAGCTCGGCCGCCAGACCTCCTCCCTTGTGTGTGAGCTCGCGGGTCTGCAAGTCAACAGCGTTACCTGAATCGCGCGCAGTTTTCCGTTGCGTCCGGGTAAGTGTAAGCCCCATCCACCACACAGCACCTTCCCACGCACTCCACAAAGAATAGGGCGACTGGTGGTGACCCAACTCATGAAACTGCTGGGATTCCGTTATGAGAAGGACTTAGAGGACTATCTGGAAACCCGGCTATGGCTTACCGGGCAGGACCTATTGGTCATCGGAAGACAGGTGAAGATATCCGGAGGCGAGGTTGATTTACTCGCGATCGACTCGACTGGCCTCCTACACATCGTTGAGCTGAGGCGGGACGAAGCCAAACCCTCCGTCATTGGCCAGATTCTCCACTATCGGCACTCTCTCAAGCAGCTGAAAAGAGAGGAGCTCATCCACGTCGTTGGTCACGGTGACCGTATCGACCTGGCGGTGGCTTTCCAACAGCGCTTCGGCCACCCGCTTCCAGAAACCGTGAATGAATCTCCGGCTCTCATGATCATCGGAGAATCCATCCATCCTCAGACCGCTGGCAGCATCCTGGAGCTGCGAGATTGGGGATGCTCGGTCACGGCGTTCAGGTACGAGATCGACAAATTCACCGGGGTCCTCAGTCTTGTCCCGTGCTGTCGCTCCGACCAGGACATGATCGAAGGCACGCACAAAAAGAAAAGTCGTTCTGTGCGACCTGGAAGCACCGTTGCGGGATCGCGTCGACCTGCCTGTCGGGTACCCATTGACGAGAACGTTCGACGCTTTTGGCTAACCAATGCCCAGGACTTCACGCCTTTCGTGACCTTCAGGTTCGTGTATGACCGATACAGCGACTGGGTTCATGCACGGGCCGACGAAGGTGTTCACCTGTACCAGGACGGACTATTTGCCCGTCAACTGTCTGCAATCACAGCCGAACGCGGCGAGTGGACGCGCGTTTACATCGCGCCTCAAGACAATTTGGCTGCCTACGACATGCCTAGGTCCCAGGTGTCTGCCCAGCCATACCGTGCCATGGGCCACACTCGTGTGGCATACCGGCTTAACCCGATCGGCCCGGTTTCAGATCCATAATCAAGCTGACGGCGCATCGGACCTCATTGGTCCTGTTGAGCTGATTGAGTCGATGCCTGTCTGGGACATCCATGTCGGATAGGCCGCGTAAGACCTCGCTTGATCATGCACTTGGCGTGACGTTTGCTTTGTTCCGAGCCAAACGGTGTCCGTCCGCCTAACTGAGACGAGGATGCGGAACAATCTGTTATGCGTCTTCTTCCGCGCCGAGCGGATAGCGGAACAGGTCGAGTGGTCACTGTGTTGCCGGCTCACTGTTCACAATGCTCATACTCGGCCGTGTCGTCTTTCCGTGCAGACGTGAGTGACGCCAGGAGCCGCTGCGCGTTTTGCGGTGAGCTAAGCAGATAGTTTGTTTCCATCCACGAGTCATACTCGTCTTTCGACATCAATACGGCCGACCCCCGCTTAGACACGATCTCGATTTCGATGCGGTCATCGTTTACCCGTTCGATGAGACGAGCCAGATCCCGGCGGGCTTCCGTTGCTGTTATAGCCATTACTGCCTCCTAAACCTAAACCCGCTCCCTGGGAGCCCGCACACACCATCAAGCGCAACCAGTGATTTCACCAACACTAAAATGAGTTGAGCTCTTCAATCGTCAAAAATGTCCGCACTCTTAACCGTTTGCCCCAAACGAACTTCGTCGAAGGCGTCAAGCCAGGGTTCCATGCCTACGTGAGCCTTCATAGCGCGTTCAAGAATAATTGGGGAGATGGTCGTCCGAAAGGGAACTATCGCCTCTTCCACCTCGGTAGCGGGCCGTCTCCGCGTTCCCTTGAAATCCTCGATGACGCAATTTCCAATCTCACTTGCCCCGGTTTTGTATGCGGGGAGGAATTTCCTGCCGTCCACTACACTATTCCCAAGCACCTGCCAGCGTCCTGGGCGGAAGAGGGCATCGAAAGTCAGACCGCCAAATGCTGGACGAGATTGGAGGGCACTCGTAACGTTCAGCTCGATGTCATCTTCCTGTGCGACAAAGTCAAAAATCACCACATAATGTGCCGAAAAATAGGTCGATATAACTTGCCCAACCGCCGCTCGTCCATCGCCTAGGGGAACTTTAAAGACATCTCCGTCTTTCAGCTTTGGAAACTTCATTCGCTGTACCGTGATGGATCTCCTCCGGCCTCTTGGTATCTACTGTCCCGCATTTGATGTCGCTTGTTCGACAGCAAACCGTCCGGATTCCCCTTATTCGTAGGTCCGCCCAGCTTTCGAATCCAGTACTCCTCGAGTCGATCTAGCTCGACTCCTGGCTCTGCACGGTCCAAGACGGGGAATATAAACACTGCATCAGGATACTTCCTGTAGTGTTCCCGCTGTCGCTTGAGGAACCGCTGTTCGCTCTCTGCCTGCCCAACGTAGTCATCTATGCCCCCTAATGTGTCGACTCGTTTATAGACCACACCATCCGGTACCGGCGGAATCTCGCCTAGCCTTGGTTTGGCGGGCGGCATTAGTTCGCCCCGGCCAGCGCCAGTACCAGGACCAGGTATCAATCCCGATCCGGCACCAATTCCCGCAGCACGGGCGAGCCCGGCAAGGCTCGGGTCTTTTGTCTGAGCCAGGTATTCGCCGCCCCCAGTGATCGCGCCGTCGACACCTGCTTCTACGGCCGCACGGATCACGGGATTGTTGACCATCCTGCCCGCGATCATTCCCACGCCGGCGCCGGTCATGCCTAGGCCTCCGGAAATCCCGGCTTGGACCCAGTTCACCTCACCAGTGGTGGCTTTCTGGATCACGACGTCGGCACCGAAGCTGATCAGCCCCGCACCGAAGACCTGTCCGCCGGGCACGAACATCAGTGCCGCCCCGCCGATGATCGCGGCACCGCCGACAATGTATTCCCAGTTGTCCTTAACCCAGTCCCCGGCAGCTGCCAGCGCACCGCGGCTGGAGGCGTCGTAGGCTTTCAGGTCTTCATCGGTCAGCGGACGCAGACCCGTGGGATCGCTGGCGTTCAGCGGGTTGTTTCCCGCGTAGGAGTACGGGTTGCCGTCCCAACCGGCACCGAGCACCGGGGCCAACGGGTCGGTGGAGAGGAAGCCCCTGGCTCCCGGATCGTACGCCCGGACACCGAGCCATTCCAGGCCGGCAATATCCAGGCCACCGTCACCGGTCAGACTGATACCGGCCGGCAAACCACCGGCCACCACACCCGCCCCGGGCATAGCACCCGTTCCGGATACCGCACCCGGTTCCGGAATGACCGATGTCCCCAGCACCGCCCAAGGATCAGTTTCATTAGTGGCCCGGGCAGCACGCCATCCCGGTGCGATCCAGGCCTCCCCTACCCCGGTCACCCCGCCGGGCAGGTTTACCACCTGCTCCCCGCCGACACCGGCCAGCCTGGGCACTGCACTGGCACTGTCCCACCACACCGGGCAGCCATCCACCGACGCCAGCTCACCGAGGGCATCCACCCACAAGCGGTGCCGGGCGGTCTCGGCCCCGTCCGGGGTACGGTCCACGGTTCCGTGCAGGTACCCGGTCTGCCCCCAGGCGTATTCGGTCCAGGACCCGTCCGGGCGAATCAGCCGGGACCTCCGGCCGAGCCCGTCGTAGACATATTCCGTCCGGGACCCGTCCGGCTCGGTGACGGAGGTCAGTTCACCGGCAACGTCATAGGCATACAGCCGCGACCCGGCTGGGGTGTGTTCGCGGACCAGCCGCCCGCCGGCGTCGTACTCCCACTCCGAAACCTGAGACCGCACCGTAGCGGCAGCACCGGACTCCCCCAAGGGCGTCGTGGCGGCAGCCACGAGCTGTCCCGCCCCGTCGTACCCGTACCGGGTGACGGCACCGGCACGGGTCAGGCAGGTGATCCGGCCGTCCTCGTCACGGCCCATCAGGGTGATGTCCGCGGAAGCGTCCGAAGCGGAGCCCATCCTGCGCGTGTGCTCGGCCAGGTACCCGTTGCGGTACGCCCATTCCTGCACCAGGTCCCCGGCGGTGACCGCGGTCAGCCGGCCGGAGGCGTCATGCGTGAACTGCGCTGCCCCGAGCCGGGGGTTGTGCACGGATTTCACCCGCCCGGCTGCGTCCCGGGCATAGGTGGTGGTGGTACCGGCAGTGTCAGTGAAGGACGTACGGTTCCCGTCCGCGTCATAGGACCATGACATGCCCTCGGCTCCGCGGGTGCGGGAGGTCAGCTGGCCCCGGCGGTTGAAGCCGAGTTCATGCTCGACCGTCAGCCCGTCGTCCCCGGTGAAGTCGGTGACCACCACCCGCCGGTTCATCCGGTCGCGGTCCACCGACGCCAGCAGCTTCCCGTTCCGGGAGGTACTTTGCTCCCGTCCGGCCGCATCATAGGTCCAGCGGGTGGTGTTCCCGTCCGGATCGGTCTGGGACAACTGCCGGCCCGCCGGATCATAGGTGGCGGTGGTGACCCGGCCCAGCGGATCACTGACCGACTCCACCTTGTCCGTCGCGGTATAGGTGCGGGTGGTGACCCCGCCCAGCGGATCGGTGATGCGGATCAGCCGGCCCCGGACGTCGTACTCAAACCGGGTCCGTCCGCCCACACCGTTGACGGTCTCGGTCAGTTCCCCGGCCACGTTGTACTTGAACCTGCGGGTCCCGTACCAGGAGTCCTGGGAGAAACTCAGCCGGCCGGCCTTGTCATACCCGTACCGGGCATTACCGCGCCCTGGGGTCACCCGCAGAATGAGCCGCCCGGCCGCGTCGTACTCGAACGTCTCCGTCTCCCCCGTGGGAAGAACCCGGGCAATGACGCGCTGATCGACGTCATACACCAGCTCAGTCTCGGCGCCGAGCGGGTCAATGGTCTTCCACGGCCGGCCGCAGAGGTCATACTCGTACCGGGTCACCGCACCGGAGGGCGACGTCACGGAGATGATCTTCCCGGCCGCGTCGCGTTCCAGGCGGGTCAGTCCGCCCTCGCCGTCGAGCAGTTCCACCGGGTTGCCGGCCGCGTCATAGGTGGTCAGTTCCGCGGAACCATCCGCGGCTTCGGCCCGCACGGGACGGCCGTATTCGTCGAAGCTGTAGGTCGAGGAGGAGAACGCATCGGCCACGGTGGCCGTGCCGGCCCCACGGTCGGTGGCGGCCTCGGAGCGGACGCCGGTCGGGTCGACGACGGCGGTGAGGTTGCCGACCTTGTCGTACTCACGGATCCAGTCGTGCCCGGCCGGGTCGGTGATGCCGGTGAGTCGGGAGAGGGTGTCGTGGGTGAAGCCCCAGCGGGCACCGTCGGGCAGGATCGCCGCGGTCACGTTGCCCAGTTCATCGAAGACCCGCTCAATGGCCCGGCCCAGCGGGTCGATGGTGCGAACCAGTTCCCCGTTGGCCGCGTATTCCAGTGCCGTCCGGCCCCCGTCCGGGGCAACGGACGCGGTGAGCCGCCCGGCGTCGTCGTACTCTAAGGACCAGACGGCGCCATCCGGGTCTTCGCGCCGGACCAGCAGGCCCGCGGCGTTGTAGCTGAAGCGGGTCTGCTCGCCGGAGGGGGTGATCGAGGCGACCGGGCGGCCGGCGGCATCGCGCACAATCCGTGCGGTGTCGCCGAACGCGTTGCGGGTGGCGACCAGGTCCCCGAAGACGTCGTAGTCGAATTCGACGGATACCCCGGCCGGGTCCGTCACCCGGGTCAGGAGCCCGTGGTCCCAGACCAGCTCGGTCCGCCCGCCCAGCGGATCAACAATCACCGAGGGGTCACGGGACAGATCGTCCGCGTACTCATAGGTGACGACGGCCCCTGACTCGGTCACCAGGGTGGTGATCCGGTCCCGCTCGTCCCACCCGTAGGTCAGGTCCGCGCCCTCGGGGGTGACGGTGCGGATCTTCCGTCCCCGGTCATCGTAGGCGTGGACGGTCACGGACCCGTCCCGTTCAGTGAGGGAGACCAGGTTGCCGTGCTTGTCGTAGGCCATGGACTGGCGCTGGTCATGGGAATCCAGCACCCCGACGAGGCGGCCCTTGGCATCGGCAATCCAGGAGTTGGAACGGGTGCCGTCCTCATCAGAGACGGCAGTGACGCGGCCGGGCAGGTACGCGAACCGGGTCCGGCGGCCGTGCTGCGTGACCTGCAGGACCACCCGGCCCTGCTCGTCATAGGTGTTCTCCGCTTCCAGCACGCCGGCGGCGGAGTAAACGGCATCGATCAGCCCGGCATCGTTCCACCGGTACGTCCGGGTGCCCGTCTCCGTCGTCACTGAGACCAGGCGGCCGGCGTCGTCGTACCCGTACTCCGCCCGGCGGCCGTCCGAGGCACGGATTACGGCGGCACGGCCGTTGACGTAGTCGATGTCCAGGAAGCGGCCGCGTACGTGGGACAGACGGGTTACCAGACCCGGGCGGTCGGCGTCGTTGTCGTTCTGGCGGTGCACGGACACCGTCCGGCCCGGGCCGGACCCGGCACCGAGCCAGAGACCGGCCAAGCTGTAGGCCCACCAGGCACCCTCGTTGTTCCGGACCACCAGCAGTTCCGTAGTGCCGCCGGGACGAGAGGTAAGTTCGGCAAAGCCTGCGTCCGGCTCGCGGGTCAGCCAGTAGTTCTCCCCCACTGCCCGGGACCATGCCTCCCCCTCTCGGGGGAAGTCCACGGCGCGGCCGTCGGCCATAATCCAGCGGCAGCCCTCATCCGAGAGCACCAGCTCCTGGTCCAGCACCGAGGACCAGCCCGGACCAAATACCCCGGAAACCTCCTGCGGCGCCAGCGAGTTGTACATCCGGGACAGCACGAGGTTGGACGCGGCTCCGGGGAACCCGAGGTCCGTTTCGGGTTCGACGAAGTTACCGGTTGCCGTGTTCACCGGGTCATTGGCATACCCGGTGGTCGGAACCGCGCCGTAGGCCTGGGGCGGATCGATCTGCAGGCTGTCCCTGGTGACGTCCACGCCGGCAGCGGCCAGCGCAGCTTCCAGGGCCGCATCCGACACCGTCGAGACGTTCCCTTCCCCGCCGGCCGCAGCGAAGGCATCCGCCACGACGGTGGCCCACCGGGCGTCGTTCTCGTTGGCGTCCAGATAGTCCTTATAGGCATTGAGGACGCCCTGAGCGTCTATTCCGCCCCAGTTGCATTGCGCAGCGAAGGAGGAAAGGTGCTGGCTCAGGGTTCCCGGCGTGGCGGACAAGTCCGTGTCCAGGCCGCGGGAGCCGACGGCGAAGGAGCGCAGGTTCGACGGCCGGGCCGAGGATGTGCCGCCCCCGTATCCTCCGCTGCCCGGCGGGGGCGTGTCCCGCTGGCCGGTCGCTGCCGTCGCCGCAGGGAAGGTTGGGGCGGATCCGCGGTCCTGGTTGGGCCTCGGTTCCTCACCGCCGAACCAGTCGCCGATTTCCTCCAGCCAGGAGCGGTTGTTGTGCCGCCACACCCACTCGTTGTTTTCCCGGCGCCGGTCATCTTCCTCATGCCCGGCCTCGATCATCTGCCCGGCGTAGCGCGCCACATCCCGCAGCGCGGCAGCAAGGTTCCGGGCGTCATTGGCTGCCACCAAGGCATTGTCCTGGAACTTGGTGGCGAAGTTTCCGTCGAAGTCCTCTTTGCCGGTTGCGACATAGGAGGCACGCGCCCCTGCCTGGCCGTCGAGCCGTGACGCCGCCTGTTCGAACGCTGATTTAAGTTCCTCTGCCACGGAATAGACAAACCGTCCCCGGGAATCTTCCGGCAACAACGGCACTTCAACAAACTTGGTGTCAGACATAATCAGGGCCCCCCACTGAATGAACCGGAAGAAAAAGCAAAAGTAGAATTCATCAACCCCGGCAGGGCCTGACCCGGAATAAGCACAGGCCAGGCATGGAATCGCCGCCGAAAACCAGAGGCAGGGACTCCTGGTCCTTGCCGGTAGCGTTCAGGGTCGTCGGGAAACGTAAGAACGATAAAACGGTGGGTAACCGGCGGCTCGCGTGAGCCGGCGGCTACCCACCGTTCCCGTCACCTGCAGGTGACGGAAACTAGGCGCCGCCGCCTGCGGAGAAGATGTCCTGGGAGATCTTCTGGAGCTGGGTGCGGAGCTCTTCGAGCTCCTGGCGGGCTTTGTCCAGGGCGGCCTTGGTTTCCGGCCACGTGGATCCGCGGAACTGGGCAGCCAGCGGGCCGTCCCAGGTATTCGGATCAGACAGGATCTTGCCCTGCGCATCCAATGCCGAGATCTGGTCGGTGAAACCGCCGTTAATGATGGACTGCACCTGGTTGATAGCAGACTTCGCCTGCTCGGTGGACAACACGCGTGACATGGAATTCCCCCTCTAATGACATTTACCCGCCGAGCGCTTAATGCCGGCGACCGGTCGTGGGAGAACTTACCAACACAGGCCAATTAAGCCAATGACTTACCCAAAACTACTTGTAAATTCCAGACCCGACACCTGTTTTAGGCCCTAAAAACAAGAGATCAGATTCCCGGGCCTGAGACGCAAGTAATGACCCGTAAGCACAGCAGAGGCGCCCCACCAGCCGGTGAGGCGCCTCTGCTGACTAGGCAGGTTTAGATGGTGGCCGTGTCAATGACGAAGCGGTAGCGCACGTCGGATTTCAGCACGCGCTCGTACGCGGTATTGATGTCCTTGGCCTCGATCAGCTCCACCTCGGGGGCGATGCCGTGCTCGGCGCAGAAGTCCAGCATTTCCTGGGTCTCCCCAATGCTGCCGATGCCTGAGGCAGCGTAGGATCGCCGGTTGCCCATCAGGGCGAACACGGAGATCGGCAGCGCCTCGGGCGGGGCTCCGACGCTGACCATGGTGCCGTCCAGGCGCAGCAGGGAGAGGTACTGCTGCAGGTCGATCGGTGCACTCACCGTGTTGATGATCAGGTCGAACGTGTTGGCCAGCTTCTCGAAGGTGCTCTCGTCACGGGTGGCGTAGTAGTCCTTCGCACCGAAGCGGAGCCCGTCCTCCTGCTTGCTGAGGGTCTGGGACAGGACGGTTACCTCCGCTCCCATGGCGACGGCGATCTTCACTCCCATGTGGCCTAGTCCGCCCATGCCGACGACGGCGACGCGCTTGCCCGGTCCCGCGTTCCAGTGGGCGAGCGGCGAGTAGGTGGTGATGCCGGCGCAGAGCAGCGGGGCGGCGGCCTCGTAGGAGATGCTTTCCGGGACGCGGAGCACAAAGTCGTCATTGACCACTACCGAGGTGGCGTAGCCGCCCTGGGTGATGGTGCCGTCCACGTCCTTGCTGGCGTAGGTGCCGATGTTGCCGTTGAGGCAGTAGTTCTCCATGCCGGCCTTGCAGTTCTCACACTCGCGGCAGGAGTTGACCATGCAGCCTACGCCCACGCGGTCGCCGACCTGGTGCTTGGTGACCTCGGAGCCGATTTCGGCGACGGTGCCGACGATTTCGTGGCCCACCACCTGCGGGTAGGCAATGGGGCCCCATTCGCCGCGGACGGTGTGGATGTCGGAGTGGCAGATGCCTGCATAGGCAATGTCGATCAGCACGTCATGCGGGCCGACTTCGCGGCGTTCAATGGTGGTGGGAACCAGCGGATCCGTGGCGGAAGTGGCGGCGTAGGCGCGTGCGGTGGTCATACTTCTCCAAACTGTGGGGGAATCAGTGCCGTAGGGCACTTAGAGCACAAGGCGGATCCGGCGTCGTTTATTTCCCGGGCACCTTACCGACGCTCCCGCGGGCGACGGCGGACAGGCCTCTGCCATCCCGTACCCGGTAGGCCAGGCCGATGCCGGCACAGACCAGATATGCGGCCCCGATGCACAGCCAGCCCGCCAGGAAACCGCCGGAGGCTTCCAGCAGCACACCCATCGCGAGCGGCCCCAGCGCGAACCCGGTGTACATGCCCAGCGACACGGCGCCGGAGGCGGCTCCGACCCGTTCTTTGGGTACCTCCCGCAGCACCCCGGCCATCACCACCACGTTCACGCCCAGCACTGAGGCCCCGTGGAACACGACGCCGGCCCATAGCCATCCCTGTGCGCCGGTTTGGCCAGCCACCAGCAACAGCACTGCGCCGCAGACGGCGCCTGCGGCCAGAAGCAGCAGCAGGGTGGAGGCACGGACGCCGGCGGCCATCCGCCGGCCCCAGAGCACCCGCGAGGCCACGCCGACCACGCCGGCCGCGGCTGCGGTGGCGCCGCCCATCAGCAGAGTGAATCCGATCTCCCGCTGGGCGAACAGGGGCAGATAAACATTCGTGGCCTGCATCCCCGCCCCGGAAAACAGGGCGAAGGCTGCCAGCAGCCAGACCGGGGCGGGGAACCTCCGGTTGGTGGGCGCCGTCGGCGTCGTCGTTCTACGCCGTGGTTCAGCGGGCAGCCGGTGCCACGCGTAGGCCAGCAGCAAGCCCAGGACCAGCGCTGCCCCGACGGCGGCGCCTCGCCATCCCGCGATGAGTGCGGCAGCCGGGAAGAACAGGCTGGAGAAGAGCTGGCTGGCCTGCACGCCGGACTGCTTGATGCCCATCCAGCCCGGGCGTTTGCCGGGTTCCACGTCATGGCTGATGATCCGGTTGGTGGTGGGGTTGGAAATGGCCTGGGCCGGGCCGGAGAGCAGGACGGCGGCCAGCAGCCACAGGTAATTCCCGGACACCGCCATCAGTCCCAGGGCGAGGGCGGTTCCGCCGAAGATGATCAGCAGCTGGGTGCGGGAACTGATCCGGTCGCTGAGCCGGCCCAGGGACATCGAGGACAGGGCGGCTCCGGCGAAGCAGGTGGCGGCGAGCAGGCCGAACTGCGCTTCGCTGATGCCCAGGTCCGCCATGATGAGGGTGCTGGTGGCGGAGATGCCGTAGTTCATCATTGGTCCGGCACCCATGGCGCACACCAGGACAAACAGCAGGCCGGGGCCGGTGGCAGAACGCAAGCTTTTCCCTTCGGGCAGTGGCGGAAACGGATGGTCCCGCCTAAGCGACCAAAAACCACCGTACCGTTATCGGCAGTAGCCCGGTGTCCCCCTATGTCCGTGGCCCGGCCCGGATAGCATTGAAGGCGCCCGGCCGGCGGCGCCCATACTTCACACTGCAAGGAATCCGATCCCGTTGAATCGAAAATCACTCAAAGAGCACGGATTCACCGGCTTCCGGCCGCTTGGAGACCTGGATACCAACCGGATTCCACAGCGGCAGGGGATCTTCGCCGTGCTGCGCCCTCCGGGGATGGAACCGCGGTTCCTGGCCAAAAGCACGGCCGGGATCTTCAAGAAGAAGAATCCTTCCCTGTCCCAGGCAGACCTCGCCGCCGAGTGGGTGGATGACGCGGACGTCCTGTTTCTTGGCAAGGCCGGGGCGGGCAGCAAGGGCAACCGGGGGCTGCGGCGCCAGATCTCCGAATTTGTGGACTTCGGCCGGGGCAAGCCGCCGGGCCACTGGGACGGCCGGCTGATCTGGCAGCTGGCGGACGCGGAAAGCCTTCTCGTGGCCTGGAAGGAGCTGCCGCCGGAAGAGCTCACCCCTGCCCTGGCGGAGTATCAGGCGGAGTTTATCCGGCAATACGGCCGGCTCCCCTTCGCCAATCTCGTCCAGACCCGCGCGGCCTAGGACCCTGACGGGTTACCGCAGCACTGCCCGGTTTCCCCCTGCGGCAGCGCTGAGGCTCTTGCTGAACAGCACATACTCGCCGTCCTGGCCCGTGGCTTCATAACCCGCAGCCCGGTACAGCAGATGGGCCTGGTTGCCTGGGTACACGCCGATTTCCAGCACGCGGGCTCCGCTTGAGCCGGCGTCCTGCTCAAACGCCTCCAGGAGGAGCCTGCCGAGGCCTTGGCGACGAAGGCCGGCGAGGACACTGATCGAGACCAGAGTGGCTTTGTCGCCGTCGAGGCTCCCCATCACATACCCAAGAGGACGACCATCTGCATCAGGGCAGACGAACGTATGGGGAAGGCAATCGATCCACAGTTCCAGGTTCTGGTCGAGAACTGTCAGCCACCCCAGGAGCGCATGCGGCTCGATGGTTTCCATGTATTCGCGCTCCTGGCGCAGGATGAAGGGCAGGTCGCTTACTTCAGCGCGCCGGACGCGTGTTGGCATAGTCATGGAGCGAAGCATGCCACATACGTCGGTGTTCGCCGCGCAAGTCCGGCGCGGCCGAGCCCGCCCTCACGGCCGGTGCGGCCGTGAGGGGAAAGCCGCTAGCGGACCGGGTAGCCGGCGTCGCGGATGGCCTGCTTCACCTGGTGGATCGCGTCATCCGGGCCGAAGTGGAACACCGAGGCGGCCAGGACGGCGTCGGCCCCGGCGATCACGGCGGCCGGGAAATGCTCCGGCTTACCGGCTCCGCCGGAGGCGATGAGCGGCACGTCCACGGCGGCGCGGACCGCCCGAATCATTTCGATGTCGAAGCCCTCGCGGGTGCCGTCGGCGTCGATGGAGTTCAGCAGGATCTCCCCCACACCGCGGTCGGCGGCCTCCTTCGCCCAGGCGACGGCGTCGATTCCGGTTCCCGTGCGCCCGCCGTGGGTGGTGACCTCGAAGCCCGACGGCGTGGCGCCGTCGTGCGTGCGCCGTGCGTCCACGGACAGCACCAGCACCTGCGAGCCGAAGTGCCGGGTGATCTCATCAATCACGTCCGGCCGGGCGACGGCGGCGGTGTTGATGGAGGCCTTGTCCGCGCCATAGCGCAGCAGCTTATCCACGTCCGCAATGGAGCGGACTCCGCCGCCGACGGTCAGTGGAATAAAGACCTCTTCGGCGGTGCGCGCGACGACGTCGAAGGTGGTGTCCCGGTTGCCCGAGGACGCGGTGACGTCGAGGAAGGTCAGCTCGTCAGCCCCGGCCTTGTCATACCGGTGCGCGAGTTCCACCGGGTCACCGGCGTCGCGCAGGCCTTCGAAGTTGATGCCCTTGACCACGCGGCCGGCGTCGACGTCCAGGCAGGGGATGACGCGGATGGCAACACTCATGGTGCGTCTCCCCTAGATCCGGCAGGCGTGGATGGTGCTGACGAGGATGGCGCGGGCGCCGATGTCGTACAGCTCGTCCATGATCCGGTTGGTGTCCGTGCGCTTGACCATGGAGCGGACGGCCACCCAGTCGGTGTCGCGCAGCGGGGAAACGGTGGGCGATTCCAGGCCCGGGGTGCGTGCGGCGGCTTCCTCCAGCAGGTCGCGGCGCACGTCGTAATCCATCATCACGTACTGGCGTGCCACCAGGACGCCGCGCAGGCGGCGGATCAGCACGTCCAGGCCGGCCGGGTGTTCCGCGTTCCTGCGTCCAATCAGCACGGCTTCGGACTTCAGGATCGGCTCGCCGAAGATTTCCATGCCGGCGGCGCGCAGGGTGGTGCCGGTTTCGACGACGTCGGCGATCGCGTCCGCGACGCCGAGGCGTACGGAGGATTCCACGGCGCCGTCGAGCCGCACCACGGAGGCGCTGATGCCGCGTTCGGCCAGGTAGGCGCGCAGCAGGCCGTCGTAGCTGGTGGCCACGCGCTTGCCTTCGAGCTGCTCGATGGAGCTGAAGTCCCCCACCGGGCCGGCGAAGCGGAACGTGGAGGCACCAAAGCCGAGGCTCATCAGTTCCTCCGCGTCCACCTGCGCGTCCAGGAACAGGTCGCGGCCGGTGAGGCCGACGTCGAGCGTGCCGGCACCGACGTACACGGCAATGTCGCGGGGGCGGAGGAAGAAGAACTCAACCCCGTTATCGGGGTCCACCATGACCAGTTCGCGGGAGTCGCGGCGCTGGCGGTAGCCCGCCTCGTTGAGCATGGCGGAGGCGGATTCGGACAGGGCACCCTTGTTGGGTACGGCTACACGGAGCATGGGAAGCATCTTTCGCTGGAAGTTCGTTTTACTGAGAAGGTTCGACCGGCGGGCCACACACTGACGCAAGGTCAGCGCGCGGCTAGAGATGCTTGTAAACGTCCTGCAGAGTCAGGCCTTTGGCGAGCATCAGGACCTGGAGGTGGTACAGCAGCTGGGAGATTTCTTCGGCGCATTCGGCATCAGATTCGTATTCGGCGGCCATCCAGACTTCGGCGGCCTCCTCAACAACCTTCTTACCGATGCCATGCACGCCCGACTCGAATTCGGTCACGGTGCGTGACCCGGCGGGGCGGTCCTGAACTTTCTGGCTCAGCTCGGCAAAGAGGTCTTCGAAGGTTTTCACATGCTCAAGGGTACGCTGTGGCGCGGTCTGTGACGGAATCGGGGGTGTGGGGCGTGACGGGTCGCTGGTGCTTGGGAGGGTGCATAGGTCTTTCGTCGGCCGAGAACTTATTGCGCACATAGTTACACAGAGGGTTTGGCTCCCTGCTCATAGCCCTAACCCCGACGAAATCATCGTCCCGGAACCCTGGTTTATACAGAGTGACGCAGGCCCACTGCGCCGCCATCTCGCGCGAGGCGGTGAAGTTTGTAGGAGCCTTATTTAGTCATGGCTTATTGCCGAGGTAGGACTTCAAAGATGAGCATCCGCAACAAAACCACGAGCATTCGCCAGCACTACCTTTCCCGCACACTTCCTGGGCGCTTCTCGAAGGACCCAAATCGAAAGAACGGGCTCGTTGGACATTTCGATATAGCTAATGGAAGACAGGTCGGTAACCGACCTACTAAGTCCTTTGGATATGAACCCTCCTTCATTGGGTAGGACGGTGACCTCATGGAAGAACTTCGGGGCACAGTTGAGTCGCCAATGAGGGCGGCGTTCGTAGCCTTATCCGCAGTCAGCTCCGAGACTCTAGAAGCACGGCGTACACAAGCTAAGGACTCCGCCGCCTTGCACTTCGATAGAAGTCTGGAATCAGAGGAGATCCAACGGAACTCACTCAACGATATCGATGCGCAGACCCAGGTATAGGGAGCTACACGAGCGATTAGCCAGCATGACGTTTGGTCTCGACCTGTCCGGGCAGCAACAGTCCTCGGCGATCATCCAAAGCTTGGAGGACTCACATTGCCGAAGGCCGATGTTGCTCACCAAAGAGGCCTATACTCCAAGAAATACGAAGTCGGCGACGCCCATGCTTTCTACGAGGGTTAGTAGAAAAACATCGTTTGTGGCCACGAAGTGGGGGACCTACGTGACTCTGGTAGCGAATGAAGAACAAAGAGATGCTCTCACCATGTTTTCGTTTGATGAAATCGTGCATGAGATCGCCCGTAAACGAGAGTCCGCACGCCAAGGCACCGAGAGTTGGGATCGTCTTCACGCTGTTGCATCCGAACTTGCTGGTTCTTCTGGGGGCAAGGCAAACTGGCTGAACCCCAGTAAGACGTGGGGACTCGAACGGATTTCCATCACAAGTTATCGTGGAATCTTGAATGAAAATCCGTTGGAGCTCTTCTTCGATCCAACACCAGGAATAACGGTCTTGCATGGGCTGAACGGCGCAGGTAAATCAAGCATTAGTGACGCGATAGAGGTCGCGCTTGGCGGATCCATACCTGCCACGACTGGCGGGAGGGCTGGTAAGACTGCTCTCTGGGAACCGGTACATCTCGCCATGGGATCATCATCGGCTCGTGTTGAGGTGACGCTTACAACCGGTGAAGAGCGCTTGGTAGTTGCGACAGTTCTGGATGAATCAGGACAGGTTGAGTCTCACATAGCATCCCTCGAAAATCTGAACGGCTCGGAGAGCGTAGAACTGGGATCGGACTGGCATCAAGCGCTAGCCAGTCATCAACCCGTCTTCGCCTATGCTTCGCTTGAGCGTCGAGTTCAGCTGAGCAAAGACCTAGCGACTTATTTCGAAGGCTTATTGGCCTTAGGGGGAAGCTTCAACGCCCTTCAAGAAACGATCACTTTAAGAGGGAACGCGTCCTCCGAGGCACTGGGCCGGTGGCGCAGCTCACGGGACGAAGCCATGCGTGCTCTTGCTCAGGTAGACAATGAGCGAAGCGACACAACCAACCTGATGCCTCTTGCTCCGGTGCCGGTACCAGCAGTGGGTGATTCTAAGGATAAATGGATGCAGGATTCAGACCTGCTTGAGCAAGGCCAAAATTCTGAGTCTTTGCCTGCTGACAGTCTGAACCAACTTGTGAACGCAGCCATGAATGTTCAGATCAGCATCCAGAGTTTCGAGGAATCCGGCACCATTGCAGAGCAATTTCTCGCGGCAACCTTGGAACAATTACACGACGAAGCGGAGAGTCGTCATCTCGATAACGGCAAATGCCCAGTGTGTGCAGCTACAGGTTCAGCCTGGCTGGCGACACTGGCCGAAACCGTGATGCGGAACCAGAAACTGAAGTCCCTCAGGGAAAAGGTCGCCACCGATACGAAAGCTCTTGCGGCCCTTGCAGACCAGCTGATGACTCCGATCCTCGAGGTCGGCGTTCAGGCCGCCATTTCTGATCCCATCAGAACTTTGAGTTCCGAGGGACAGACGATGTTGAACAAGTTCGGCGCTGCCCGTGAGGCCGGATTAGCCACGCAGCATTCGGTCTTAACTGCAACGGCAGAATTAGCGACATGGCTGTGCTCCGAAGGAGCGGAGACATTGGTGAACGAGGCGGTGGCACGGACTGACGCGACCAAGCAGTGGCGTATTGCCCGAGCACGAGCGGTCGAAAGATTCGCCATAGTCTGGGACATAGATGGCGACTCAGCTGCTGAGTCAGCCATGTGGACAGCAGCTTCTGGTCGAGTCGACGAATTGCGAAAAGAATTGCGCAAAAGGCGGACTGACTCCCTGGAAGGAAAAGCCGGTTTGCGCGTAATGGAACTACTCGCAGATGCCCAGCTTAGACTGAAGAAAATCAGTGTCCTTGCGACCAAGGCATCGATGGAACTCGTCGATCAGAACGACAATCCTGTCGAACTCGGCATGTTGAGCGCAGGACAGAGAAACGCTGTCTTGTTAGCCCCCCTGCTTGCATCGGCGGACGGCGGGCCGTTTGGATTCCTCGTCCTCGACGACCCAGTACACGCCTTCGACGAACTGAGAATTGATAGGCTAGCCAGCGCGCTGGCCAAACTCGCTGAAACCCGTCGCGTTATTGTTCTGACGCATGACGACCGCCTCAAGGAACATCTCGCTGCCAGAGTGCATCACTGCGACACTCGGTTGGTGGATCGCTCGGGTGCCACAGGTCAAGTTGAAGTCACCGACAGCAGCCACTTCTGGGATCAATTGCTTATTGATGCGCGCACGGTTCTGGACCTTGCACTCCAGGAAACCGGATCCACGAGGGATGTCACCGACTCAATTCGCGGCCTATGCCGAATGAGTATCGATAACGCGCTCAGAGCTTTCGTTCTTCGAAATGCTGTTGTATTCGGTAGAAACGCCGAGGAGGACCTTGCCGAGCTTGACAAGGCATATAAAACTAAAGATCGCTTGGCGGTCGCGGCAACCTTTTGGCAGGGGACAACTCACGCCTCCACGAACCCAGTGACACGCGCCGCACGAAAATGCGAAGCGTATCTTTTGTCTTGGAATCAATCGATTCATGGAAATTTACAGTCGAGCGACTCCACAATAGAGGACATCCGTGCGGCGCGTAATGCTTGTAAGACATTGGCCAATGCGTCATGACGGCCGGCGAGGTCACGAATGATTCCGGAACGCGATTAACCGTCATGAAACTTCGCCTACGGTTGGAGCATATTGCAGTGCGTGCGGTCACGGATTCTTTCCCGGGTCAATTGGTTGACGTTGGCCAGACCGATATAAGCAAGCGAATGGCGTTCGTACTCGTTGCGTACGAGTCACGCGCGACGCCTTCGGAACTGCTCGGGCTCGTACGCCTTGCGCGTCACATCTATCGGCGGACCTCAGACGTTCTCCATGGAAGGTCAAGCATGGTTAATCTACCTGCAGTGCTCCTTTCCGAGTGGGAGACCATCGTCACCCGTCTTGAGGCCATAGCTGGCACAGAAGTTCAAACTGCCGAAGCGCGGAACTTGACGGGTTGAAGTCACGGAGAACGGTGGGACAAGCAAACTGAGATGCCTCAATTTTTCGTCGGGAGGGATCGTTGTGCACCCCCGCTCGAAGCGGAGCCCCGCACGCGGTTCAGCACCGGAACCCTAGAACCTAGAACGGAGACACCGTACTGATCCTGACTTCGATGAGGCTGGGACGGTCTGAGGCCAGAGCCTTGGCGACCTGCTCACGGAGTTCGCCCTCCAACTCACCCAGCCCTGCGCCGTCTCGACCGTCCGCTCCCCCAGGTGTTCCTCTCCCGGCACCCAATCGTCGTAGGGAATGGACACATACACCGGTCCGGCCGGTCCCAGGACCGCGGTATGGATGGCCTGCCCCATGGTGCGGACGACGTCGCGGGCCGACGCCGGTTCGGCACTGAACTTCACCAGCGGACGCGGCAGGGACACGGCGTCGGCGTCGGCGAGCATACCTCCTGGCCGATGGTGTACCGGACCTGCTGGCCGGCGATGATCACCAGCGGCGTGTGCGCGTGCCAGGCATTGGTCAGGGCACCCATGGCATTGTCGGACCCCGACGCCGCATGCAGGTTCACGAGTGCGGGACTGGGCGTTGCCCAGGCATAGCCGTCCGATTCCAGAGACGCATGGGCGCCATGGTGAGGTGCGACGGCGAGGTCCGGCATCGGGGCGCCGGGACGGTACCGCTCCCGAATTACCCGGCGTGAGATGCTCAGGTCCATGACCACACCCACCCGCCTGCGACCGGCCGAAGCAGCTGATCTCCCTTTTATCTTCCGCGGGGAACTCGTACATGGAGACCATCGAGCTGGAAGAGCTCCAGGGGTGGATGTCCGCTATCGCCGTGAACCTTGCATTCTGGATCGAGTGCCTTCCGCACACGCTGTTCTGCATCGACGACGACGGGCGGCCGCTCGGGTATGCCATGCGGACCCACGATGGTGACAGTGCAACCCTCGTTTCGATCCATGTTCTCGGCGGCCGCCGCCGCCACGGGCTCGGACGTCTCCTGCTGAATGCGTTTGAACAGAGAGCAGGCCAAAGCGGGGCCCGCATCGCGAAGCTCGGCGTGCATAGAAACAACCACGTCCGGATGCTCTAGAGGGTGCGGCCTACGCAACCACGGGGCAGGAAGGCGAGTACGTGCTATTTAGCAAGGCGATCTAGAGAAATCAACCCCCTGCGGAACCACCTCCCGCCGGGACATGTTCCCGACACCGCGTCGATATAATGTCCCCGGGACAAATCCCTTGTCCGCAGAACACCGTGAAGGATCAAAAATGTACGTAGTGGTCAACACCCTGGAAGTCGGGCCGGAAACGGCCGAAGCCTTTGAGAAGGCCTTCATCGACAGCATGGCCAATCTGGAAGGCGTCCCCGGCCTGGGCCGCAGCACCCTCATGCGTCCGGAGGGAAAGAGCAACACGTACCTCTCCACAATGGAGTTCGACTCCAAGGAAGATTTCTTTGCGTGGCTGAAGTCGGATTCCTTCAAGGCTTCGCACTCCGATGACCAGGCACCCGGCATGCAGGCACCCAACACGGTTGCCTCCTACACGGTCATCAAGGACACCGCCGCCTAGCAAAACGCACCAAGCGCCCGCACCCTGAAGCGACCGCCGGATACCCGCCGGTCCGAAAGACGAAACCCCGGAAGACCCTCATGAGCAAGCATGCAGCAACACCCGAACGTCCCGAACCGACGCCCATCCCCCATCCGGACCGGACCCTCACCGTGTGGGAGGACGGTGTCGAGCTGACCTTCACGTTCGCTGACTGCATGAAGTACCACGGACCGGGTTTCCCCGGCGGTGTGGCGCATGCCTTCGCCGCGCTCGGCCGGGCGCTGCCGGTGCTGGCGGCAAGTAGTGCCGGCGGCCGGGTTGAGCGCCGCGATATCACCGTGCGTACCCCGTTCGGCGGCCCCGGAGCCCGGGATACCTTCGAGCTGGTCACACGGGCAGTCACCGAAAACCGCTACAACGTGCTTCCCGAACTGGCGCGCACCGAGCGCGGCAACACACTGGCCCGCTACGTCTTTGAGCTCAGCACCGGGGATGCCACGGTGACCTGCGTGCTCCGGAATGACGGCATCGTCGCGGACGAGTTCATCGAGCTGACGGGCAAACCGGATAAGACGGCCGCCGAGCTGGCCCATCTGGAGGTCCTGAAGCTCCAGATGCGCGATCGCATTCTCGAGCGCGATCCGGCCGCCGTCTACGACGTCGAGTAGTTCCGGCAGCAGCACGCGGAACTCTCGCCGGCGGGCCGGTGTACCGACGCCCGGGGTTGAGGAGGACGGCGACGCCGAGCCGGGCGGCCGCCCGCCGCTGGCACATCAGCGCCGCACACGTAGTGCGCACGTAGCCGGTACTTATGTCTGGCGCCGCCGGAAGCTGTCTACTGGAAGCCGATACCGCCGCCAGGTGACGGTATCCGTCCAGGAGAAGGCCTCAACATGCCGCATGTGATCCATCCCGTCCAGTCCGGAGACCCGCGGGCGCCCCGGCACCCTCGGCGCACCGAACGGATGACCCGTTGAAGATAGCGCTGATCACTGAAGGCACGTATCCCCTAGCAACCGGCGGCGTCAGCACCTGGTGTGACCAGCTGGTAACCGGCATGCCGGAGCACGAGTTTCACCTGGTGGCGCTGACCGGGGGCGACGCCGGTCGGCCCATTTGGAAACTGCCGCCAAATGTACGGTCAGTCAGCCTGGTCCCGGTATGGGGGCCTGCCGTGTCACCGCTGCGGCACGGCAACCGGCGCCGGTACGCGCTCGAAGCCGTCCAATATGAACTCACCCGTCTCTGGGACGCCGCGCTGGGGTCCGATACGGCGGACCCGGTGGGGAGGACCGAAAACGCCCTCCGGCATCTGGTGGACATCAGCAACAGGGTAGGACTGGCCCGTGCCCTGGCCACCCGCGGATCGGTGGAGCCCATTCTCACCGCCTGGACGCGGCATCTGGTCAGCACCGGCGAAGAGCCCATGTCCGTCGCGGACGCGGTGATGACCGCCAGTATTGTGGACCGCGCGCTGGCCCTCGTAGACCGCCGGCTGTCCGGAATGGACGTCATCCACGCCTCCAGCAACGGACCGTCGTCACTGATCGCTCTGTCCCAGTCCTGGCGGCACGGCACCCCCATACTGCTCACCGAACACGGGGTATATCTGCGTGAGCGGTACCTGGCGCTCTACGGCGCCGATTTCTCCTGGCCGGTACGGCGGGCAGTGACGGCGTTCCTGCGCCGCCTGTGCCAGGTGGCGGTCACCAGCGCGCACATGGTGCTGCCGGTGAACCGGTTCAACGCACGCTGGGAGCGGCGCCTCGGGGCCCGCCCGGAACGTATCCACACCATCACCAACGGCGTGGACCCGGCGAAGTTCGAGCCCGTCACCACGGAGCCCGAACTCCCCACCATCAGCTTTGTGGGACGGATAGATCCGCTAAAGGACCTGGGGACCCTCATCTCCGCCTTTGCCTTGGTGCGCCAGCGGATACCCAACGCGCAGCTGCGCATCTTCGGCCCCACCCCGGCCGAGAACGTGGGCTACCGTGCCGGTCTGATACGCCAGACGGAAACGCTCGGGATTACCGACGCCGTGCATTGGGAAGGCCTGACTAAGGGCAGCCGCCCCGCCATCGCCGCCGGCCACGTGGTGGCACTGTCCAGTGTTTCCGAGGGGCTGCCGTTCACCCTGATCGAGGCCATGATGTGCGGGCGTGCCACGGTTAATACAGACGTCGGCGGTGTGGCCGAATGCCTCGATGACGAGCACACGGCGGGCATGCTCGTGGACGCCAGGGATGCTGCGGCATTCGCAGACGCCTGCATCACGCTGCTGACGGACCCCAAACTGCGGGCCGCCATGGGAGCGGCCGCACGACGTCGTGCCCTCGCCGAGTTCACGCTGGAACGCTGCCTCGCCCGTTACCGCAAGGCCTATGCCGCCGCCAGGGACCGGGTCCTCTTTGAACATCCCGGTCCGCTGCCCGCCACCGCGCCGTTCAGCGTGGACAAAGCCGCGTTGGGACTCTCGGTATGAGCGCCGACAGCGTTACCCTGCCCGCCTCCGGCAACCCCCTGCCGAATTTTGACGAAAACGGCATTTCCTATGACGCCGTGGATACGTTTGAAATTACGGCACGACTGGAGGCATCCGGGCTCAGCGACCGCCTGGTCCGTCAGCGCCACGGTGCTGCCGACGTTTTCGCCTATGCGCAGACGATGGTGCAGGTCCGCGGCGCCACCCGGGTTCCCCACGGTCCCCGGGGCTGGCTCGGCAAGGGCGCCCTGATGGAAGCCGCGCGGCGGGCCATCATCCTGATCCTCGGTGCTGTCCTTGGCGGCCTCACCGCCACCATGCTGGCGGCCAACACGCGCGAAATCCTGATAGCCGGTATCGGCGCCTGGGTGATCGGCCAGTCAGTGTCCGGAATTGTCTGGGCCTACGCGGGCGCGGGACAGCTCAAACGCGGCATTGCCCGCGGAACCGCAGCCACGCTGCTGGTGACCGCGGTCCTGGCCTGTTATCTGGTGGTTTCCCTCCTGCTGCCCGGCCACGACGGCTCCGCGGCTGCACTGCTCATGGCCTGGTGCTGGTACTCCTGCATTGTGTCCATGCTCGTGATTCTTGGCCGGTCCCGTTTCCTACTGGCCGTCCTGGCCGTCGGGACGGGCGTCGTCACCTTGCAGATCCTGCTCGGTTACCGTGGGGCTCCCCTTATCGTGGCGATCGTGGCCGTAGCAGTGATCGTGTCCGTGACCGCGCTCTTCATCGCCCAGCAGCGCACCATTAAGGAACGGCGGGTGCTGAACAGCGGTGACTGGAAAGCCGCCATCCCGCCGGCAGCCCAGGCCGGCTTCCTGGCCGCCGCGCTATCGATGGCCCTGACCCGGCTGCCGGCCTGGGAGGGCACGGCGCTGGTCGCAGCCACCGTGGTCGCCGCTGCGGCAACAGACCCGGCACTTGTCCTGATGCGCCAACGCCTCCAGTGGTCCTCCCAGCGCACTCCCCTGCTGCGGCATGCCGCCCGGAACGCCTGGCTGCTGACCATGGCCATATCCGCTGCGATCGTGGTGATTTCCGCCGTGGTATCCGCTCTGGTTGTCCTTTTCCTGGTGGAGGAAAACCGGGTGGCCACCACAATCATTGTTGCCGCCACCTTCAGCTCCCTGGCCACCACCTCCACTACCCTCAACGCTTTCGGCCTGCCGCGCGGTGCAGTGGGCTTTGCCGCGGCGGCATCACTCTCGGCAGCGGTTTGGATTGTGGTGGGCAACCTTGCCGGGCTTCTGGTGGCCCTGGGATTCCTGGCCATCGGCCTCACCGTCCTGCTCACACGCGTCGCCGATCCGCGGACGTACGCATGAGGGTGTCCCGGCCGTGAGGAGGTCCGGGCAGTGAGGAAGTCCCGGCTGTGAAGGCTCGCCTGACGGCACCGCCCATGACCCCGCCCAGGCTGGCGATCCCCTGGTATGTCCACCCCGCAGCCGCGCCGCAGGACTGGGCATGGCTCGCCGCGCAGGAGGTGTCCTTTGCCGTGCTCAACGTCCACAATGGCCCCGGCGGGGATGAGGATCCCTACTATCCGCAGGCCGTGGCCCGGCTGCGCCGCATCCGCCTGCTCGGCTACGTCACCCTGGCTTACGGACACCGGCGCACCGCGGAGGTCATCCGCGAAATCCGGGCATGGCAGCGTCTCTACCACGTGGACGGCATAATGTTCGATGAAGTCCCCTCCACCACCGGGACCGTGCGCCGCTGCCGGCAATACGCAGGTGCGGCCCGGGACGCCGGGGTGTCCCTGCTCGCTGCCAACCCGGGAGTGTTTCCCTCGCCTGCTCATCTGGAACTTTTTGATGTCACCTCGGTCTTCGAGGGAACCGCCGAGGCCTACGCCGGCTTCCGGCACCCCGCCTGGGCGCGCCGGGTACCCCCGGCACGGTTGTGGCACCTCGTCCACACCGGCGCCCCGGGACAACTGCCTGCTCTCCGGCTGGCAGCCGCCCGCCACGGTGCCGGCCATCTTTTCGCTACTGACCGGCACCTGCCCAATCCGTGGCTCGGCCCGCCCACTGCGGTATCGGACCAGCTGGCGGCCGGCCACCCGGCGGACCGGTGAAGGCGCGCCTTCCGGCAGCTGCCGCACTGCTGCTGCTTCTGGCCGGGTGTGCAACGGCCGACGGCGGCGGGTCCCCGGCCGCCCACACGGCGGGCACTGGCGCCGGTGCCCCTTCCCCGCCGTCGCCCGGCGGCGCGCCGTCGTCGGGCAGCAACTGGGCGCCGTCACCCGGCGGCAGCTGGCAGTGGCAGCTCTCCGGCCCCCTGGACCTGGACGTGGCCGCCGACAGCTTTGACGTCGACTACGAAACCACCACGGCGGCCGACGTCGACACCCTGCACCGGGCCGGAAGCGGCGTCATCTGCTACCTTTCCGCAGGATCCTGGGAGGAATACCGCGGCGACGCCGGCCAGTTCCCGGATTCCGTCCTTGGCACCGTCCTCGACGGCTGGCCGGATGAACGCTGGCTGGACATCCGCCGGATGGACATCCTGCTGCCCATCATGGCGGACCGGATGGACACGTGTGTGGCCAAGGGGTTCGATGCGGTGGAACCGGACAACGTGGACGGCTACGTCAATGAATCCGGTTTCCCGCTGACCGCAGAGGACCAGCTGGCCTACAACCGTGCCGTGGCCGCACTCGCCCGGGACCGCGGCCTGTCCGTTGCGCTGAAGAATGACCTGGATCAGATTCCGGAGCTTGTGGAGCACTTTGATTTCGCGATTAATGAGGAGTGCGTCCGGTACAGCGAATGCGACAGCTATGCACCCTTCACCGAGGCGGGCAAGGCAGTGCTGCATGTCGAATACGAGGGCACGCTGGACTTCTGCTCCGAGTCCGCGCGGCTCGGGTTGTCTTCCATGCTCAAGCCGCTGGACCTTGGAGCCGCCCGGGTTCTCTGCTGAGCCGGGTTCTCTGCTGAGCCGGGTTCTCTGCTGACCGGAGCTGCCTGCTGAGCTGGGCGGCCTGCTGACCGGGGGCCCGCTGGCGAACGGCAGCACCTGAAGAAAGGGACCCGATATGCCGGACACCGCACCCGCGCCGGTTCCAGGCGGAAACACCCGGCTTCTCGCCGTCGCCATCCTCGCCTCCTTTATCGCCTTTCTGGACGGCTCCATCGTTACCGTGGCGCTGCCTGCAATCGGCACGGAACTCGGCGGCGGGCTGGCGACCCAGCAATGGACCGTCAACGCATATCTGCTCACTCTCGGAGCCCTGATCCTGCTCGCGGGCTCCCTTTCGGACATGTTCGGCCGCCTGCGGGTCCTGCGCCTCGGTCTCCTGGGTTTCGGCGCCGCATCCCTGGCCTGCGCCCTGGCCTGGAGTCCGGAGGTTCTGATCATTGCCCGGGCCCTTCAGGGAATGGCGGGCGCTCTGCTTGTGCCCGGCTCCCTGGCGCTTATTACGACGGCGTACCGGGACGAGGCGCGCGGACGCGCCGTCGGGCAGTGGACGGCCTGGACCGGGACGGCGGCGATCATCGGCCCGCTGCTGGGCGGCGTGCTGGTGGACTGGGCCAGCTGGCGGTGGATCTTCGCGGTGAATGTGCTGCCCGTGGCGGTGACCCTCCTGCTCAGCGCGGGCCTCCGGGACCGCGGCACGCTGCGCCGCATGTCCCTGGACATTCCGGGGGCGGCGCTGGCCGTCGCGGGGCTTGCCGGTTCCGTTTACGCGCTCATTGAACAGGAGCGCCGCGGCTGGGGCCACCCCGGCGTCGTCGTGCCCCTGGTCGGTGGCGTTGCGGCGCTGGTGTTCTTCTTCCTGCGCGAGGCACGCACTCCGGCTCCCATGATGCCGTTGTCCCTGTTCCGGGCGCGGAACTTCCGCTACGGCAATCTGGTCACCGCGGCGGCCTACGCGGGAATTTCGCTGGGGTCCTTTGCCGTGACCGTGTTTGTACAGGAGGCCGCCGGGTACAGCGCCATTGAGGCCGGTTTCATTTCGCTGCCGCTGCCTGTGGCCATGCTGCTGTTCTCCACGTATTTCGGCAGGATGTCCGGCCGGTACGGGCCTCAGGCTTTTATGGCCGCCGGTCCGGCGATCTGCGGGACCGGCTTCCTGCTGCTGCTGACCGTTCAGCCGCCGGTGGACCTGGTCACCGAACTGCTTCCCGGGTTGCTGCTTTTCGGGTTCGGGCTCAGTGTTATCGTCGCTCCGCTGACCACTGCCGTCCTCGGCGCCCTGCGCGAAGAGGAGGCGGGGATCGGTTCGGCAGTGAACAACGCCGTCTCCCGGGTGGCCGGGCTGATTGCGGTGGCGCTGGTGGGGACGGTGTCCGGCGGTGCGCTGGGGTATCCCGGTTTCCGGCAGACGGCACTGACGGCGGCGGGGCTGTTTTTTGCGGCTGCCCTGATAGCGGTGCTGGGCATGCGCAATCCGAACGCGGACCGGGCTGTCGGGTAAGCCGTGCAGGCGGCATCCTGCGTACGTACGTGGGGCATGCCAGTGGCAGGGCCGGTGCGGCGCGCGGTGCCGGGAATGACACTGCTGCGGTAGGCTCCGGGCATGCCGCTGATCAGCCGTTGTATCGAACTTGGGCCTGGTATCGAACCTGGGCCTGACCGCGTTGTGCTGGAATGGTCCATGCCGGCTCCGCCCGCCCGGGTCTGGTGGGGCCTCACCGATTCCGAGGCATTGCCTCATTGGTTGGGCACGTTATCCTCCGGCCGCTTCGCAGCCGGCGATGTGGTGATCATCAGGCACGCCGAGGACTACTCGAGCACCAGCAAAGTCCTCACCTGCGAGCCGGGCAGCATACTGTCCATGACGTGGGAATTTCCGGACGAGCCGTTGTCCCACCTTCGGATCTCCCTCGCGGCCGACGGCGACGGGACGCACCTGGAATTGGCACACGACGGTCTGGGCGCCGAAGCCGGCGGCTACCTTCCCGGATGGCATACCCACCTGTTGTATCTTGAAGGCCTGTTGACTAACCGGCCTCGAGATCCGGCCTCATTCTGGTCCACGTATGCCGGCTTGGACGCCGACTCCGCCGGGTAGCCGCCACGGGGTAGCTGGGTAGCCGCCACGGGGTAGCTGGCTTGTAGCTGGCGGACCGGACTGTCGGGTAAGTTGTACAGGCGGGCCCCCGCGTGTCACAGACCACGGCGAACTCAGAACCGACCAGATGGTCTATTACGGTGAAGGCATGACCCTTCAGTCCCCTGCCCCCTCACCGGCCGGACCCCGTGAATGGGCGTCCCTCGGTGTCCTTACGCTTGCGGTCATGCTGCTGGCGGTAGATGGCACCGTCCTGGCCCTGGCCGTGCCGTCGCTGAGCGCATCGCTCGAACCCACATCGACCCAGCTGCTCTGGATCGGCGACATCTATTCCTTCGCGCTGGCAGGCCTGCTGGTCACCATGGGTAACGTTGCCGACCGTATCGGCCGCAAGAAACTGCTCCTTATCGGCTCGGCGGGTTTCGGCATCGCGTCAGCGATTGCCGCATTTGCCCCATCCCCCGAAGTGCTGATCGCAGCCCGGGCCCTGTTGGGCGTCAGCGGTGCCACCATTATGCCGTCCACCCTGTCCATCATCCGGCACGTCTTCACCATCCCGGCTCAGCGCACCCGCGCCATTGCCGTGTGGTCCGTCGGAGCCGGCGGCGGTGCCGCCCTGGGACCGCTGGTGGGCGGCATCCTGCTGGAGAACTTCTGGTGGGGATCGGTGTTCCTCATCAACATCCCGGTTATGCTCCTTTTGCTGATCAGCGGCGCCGTTTTGCTGCCGGAGTCGCGTAACCCGCGTCCGGGTAAGTTGGATCTGCTTTCCGCGCTGCTCTCCATCGCATCGATTGTTGCCGTTGTCTACGCGGTCAAACACACGTTCAGCAGCGGGGTCGACGCCATCGGCTTCGCGGCATTGGTTCTGGGCCTCCTGACCGGGTGGGTATTCATCCGCCGGCAGCGGCTCTCCAGCAACCCGATGCTGGACATTGAACTGTTCCGCCTGCCTGCGTTCCGCGGCGCCGTCGTCGCCAACGGGCTGTCCATCTTTGCCCTCAGTGGCCTGCTCTTTTTCTTTTCCCAGTACCTGCAGCTGGTGCGTGGTTATGGTCCGCTGAAGGCCGGGCTTGCCGAGCTGCCCGTCACTATCGCCATGATGGCGGTGGTGTTTGTCATTGGGTTCGCTGTGACCCGGTTCGGCGTCGGGCGCTCAGTGGGCGGCGGTCTGCTTCTGGGAGCTGCGGGCCTTGTTTTGCTTGCCGGTGCGGAGGAACTTGGCGGCTACCTCGGGATTGCTGTTGCGCTGGTCGTGACCGGGCTGGGTATTGGTCTGGCGATGACGCTGTCAACAGATGCGGTAGTCGCTTCGGCTCCGAGGGAACGTGCGGGAGCGGCGTCCTCCATCTCGGAAACCGCGTACGAGCTTGGTGTCGCCCTGGGAATCGCTGTCCTCGGATCCGTCCTGAGCGCCCTGTACCGTACGAATCTTCCAGCCATGTCGGAGCTCGACGCCGGCACACGCGCTGCGGTGACAGATTCTCTGGCCTCCGGGCTGCAGGTGCTCGACGACGGCGCCACACAGCTGATTGCGGACGCCCAGAATGCTTTCACGGATGCCGTGCAGGTGACATCCCTGATTGCCGCACTCATCCTGGCAGTTGCCGGCATCATCGCCTGGCGGGTAATTCCCGTCCGGCTGGAAACCAACGACGGTTCCCACAGTGGGGGTGCGGGCGTGAACGACGGCGGGGGCAACGGCGGGAGCGCGGGCGTGAACGACGGTGGCAGCGACGGCGGGAACGACGGCACGGGCGCGGGCGCGAACGAC